>NZ_JBWZQN010000017.1:0-53576 GCF_056724605.1 Prolinoborus fasciculus
CAGGCAGTTTTCTTTTTCGAATTGATGCTTTACCTGTTTGGTCTAAGCAATCTTCAATCCAGTTTAAATCAATCAATTCACTGAATTGTGAAAGTGAAGGTAGGGTTTGTTTTAATGTTAAATCTAGATTCTGAGATAAATTCATAAAAAAAGAGCGTATTTACATACGCTCTTTTTACAGCATTTTAACTTTTTTTGCTTAACTGACTGGCATTACTCATTAGAGGGCTTTTTTCATTCTAGAACAATGACAGTTTATTCAACTTCCAGATTAAACGTCACCGGCCCATCATTGACCAGATGCACTTTCATGTCGGCGGCAAAAATACCGGTTTGCACATGTTCAAACTGGCTTTGGGCATATTCTACCAGCTGCTCATAAAGTGCTTTAGCCTCGGCAGGCGGCATAGCTGGGCCAAAGTCTGGACGTAAACCCTTCTGGGTCTGTGCCATCAAGGTAAATTGTGAAACCAGCAATAAACCACCGTCGGCCTGGGCAACGTTCCAGCCCATTTTACCCTGTTCATCATCAAAGAAGCGGTATTTCAATATTTTATCAATCAGCTTTTTGCCTTTTTCCAGATTATCGTCTTTGCCTAAACCTAGAAAAACCAGAATTCCTTTTTCAATTTCCCCAGTGGTTTCACCCTCGACCACGACTTTAGCTTCTAAAACTCTTTGTAATAAGGCACGCATTTTACATATGGACTGCTAATGATAGATGGACGTGATTGTAGCAAGAATAAAATCTGGAGCAGTATGAGATGCTGTTTTTATGAGCTTTAAATATATGAAAATCAATTGATTAATTTTTTTAAATCCATTAAAGCGATTGAATTAATAAAAATAATCTGTTTTATCTATTTATTGTGTTGGCGTATCTTAGCCCATGCAGGAAAGGTAATAAATTGAGAGATTTAGAAATGTTTAAGCGTTCATTACTGGTTGCAATGATTGCAACTGTCACAGCTGCACAAGCTGCTCCTTTAACTAAAGACAATGGCGCGCCAGTCGGTGATAACCAGAACTCGATCACTGCGGGTCCAAATGGTTCAGTACTCCTTCAGGATGTTCAACTGGTACAAAAATTACAACGTTTTGGTCGTGAGCGTATTCCTGAGCGTGTCGTACATGCGCGTGGTACAGGGGCATATGGTGAATTCGTTGCGACCAAAGATCTATCTGATCTTACCCTCGCTTCATTGTTCAAAGCGGGGACTAAAACTCCAGTTTTCCTGCGTTTTTCTACCGTAATTCACGGTAAGGGTTCACCAGAAACTCTACGTGACCCACACGGTTTTGCATTGAAATTCTACACTCAAGAAGGTAACTGGGACTTGGTCGGTAACCAGACACCGGTATTCTTTATCCGTGATGCAATCAAGTTCCCGGACTTCATTCATGCCATGAAGCCAAGCCCAGTAACGAATGTCCAAGATGCTAACCGTGTGTTTGACTTCCTGTCGAGCCAGCCATGGGCAACCAACATGCTGACTTATGTGTATGGCAAGCAAGGTGTTCCAACTAGCTATCGTGAACAGGACGGTTTTGGTGTTCACGCTTACAAACTGTATAACGACAAAGGCGAATACAAGTACGTGAAATTCAACTTCCGCTCTAAACAGGGCGTGAAAGGCCTGAACGTGAAAGAAGCGGCTGAACAGCAGGGTAAAGATTTCAACCACTTGACCAATGATCTATATAACAACATCTATGCGGGTAATTTCCCGAAATGGGATCTATATATTCAGGTGATTGATCCTAAAGATCTAAACAGCTTTGATTTTGATCCGTTAGATCCAACCAAAATCTGGCCAACTGAGCTGGTACCAGAAACCAAAGTCGGTACTTTGACCCTGAACCGTATGCCGAAGAACTTCTTCAATGAGACTGAACAGTCTGCATTTGCGCCAGGTAACCTGGTTCCGGGCATCGAGCCATCAGAAGACCGTCTGCTACAAGGCCGTATCTTCTCTTACTCAGATACCCAAATGTACCGTTTAGGCGCGAATCACCAGCAAATTCCGGTGAACCGTCCAGTGGTAAATGTGAACAACAATAATCAGGATGGCTACATGAATATCTCTGAGCGTGACTCGGATGTGAACTATGAGCCAAGCCGTAAAGAGCCAAAAGCTGCCACTGAAAAAGCACGTGCGGTACAAACACCATTATCTGGTCATGTACAGCAAATTGGCGTGAAAGAGCAGAACTTCAAGCAGGCAGGTGAGCTGTACCGTTCATACTCGGCTAAAGAAAAAGATGACCTGATCATGAACCTTGCTGCTGATTTAGGCGCAGTGAAAGATTCAGAAACCAAGCACATCATGTTGTCTTACTTCTATAAGGCAGATGCGGACTACGGTACACGTATGACCAAGGCGGTAAACGGTAACCTGGCGACTGTTAAAGCCAAAGCTGCAAAATTAAAAGACTAATCCCGATTGGTCTTGAGGAACTGGTGACTAGGGCATAGCGCATCACCTCCAAAAAGTCCTGTAATACTCCAAACCTTTCCTGCACCCTAGGGGGAGTTTTACAGGCACTCCGTTTTTTATCTCATCTCAGGGTAATTCAGTCTTTCAAGACTTAAATTCCCCTTCGATTTCTGCTGGAGTTCATCATGAAAGTTATGTCATCTATGTTTTTAGCCAGTATTCTCACGATAGGTTCCGCATTCGCAAACGTGACTGTCGCGAAGGAGATCTCCCCCGCTAAAAGCGTGGACAATATTCAGATGAACTCACAACAGGAACTGGTCGACCTGTTCTTTGCTGCCGCCAAAATTGGCAATAGCGAAGTTATCAACGAATTTTTAAAACATGGCTTTCCGGTCGATGTACGCAATAAAGACGGTTATACGCCACTGATGATGGCAACGTATTATGGCCATCAAGCGATAGTCAGCAGTTTGCTTAAACATGGTGCCGACCGCTGTGCTCGAGACAATCGAGGCAATACGGCCTTGATGGGGGCTTTATTCAAGATGGAATTTGCGATTGCCAAGCAGTTGCGTCAGGTGGACTGTGATGTCCAGGCGCAAAAAACCGGACAAAAGACCACAGCCGAATTTGCCAAGGTCATTGGCCAGGAAAAACAGCTACATAAACTGATTCAGGAACAGGAAAAAGCTCAGACCAACACCCAGAAATAAACCGGGTTATGCTTCTGATACTTTTGTCGCAAATACAGCCAGCTGTACGTAAATCCTGCATTATTGCATGACTTTTTATGCTTTAATGCAGAGATAAGCACAGCGATATTCCCTTAGTTATGGCCCCAATTATCCATTCTCTGTTAGATACTGACTTGTACAAATTCACTATGTTACAAGTGGTCTTACACAAGTTTCCGCAAACGCATAGTGTCTACCATTTCCGTTGTCGTAATCTGGAAGATACAGTCTATCCACTGACGGATATTCTGGATGACCTGAATCATCAACTGGACCTGCTGTGTCAGCTAAAATTCAAAGAAGATGAACTGCAATATTTAAGAAGCTTACGTTTTATCAAAAGCGATTTTGTGGATTATCTGGAACTGTTCCAGCTCAAGCGCCGTTTCATCAAGGCCAGTATCGACAGTCAAGGCCGTCTGGATATTGTGGTGGAAGGCCCGATGGTTCAGGCGATGATGTTCGAGATCTTCGTACTGGCGATTGTCAATGAACTGTATTTCAGCCGCATTCGCACGCCTGAAGTGTTGGCTGAAGGCGAACACCGTTTAAAAGCCAAAATCGAGCTATTAAAACAGTATGATGCTGCGCAAAACCCCAATGATCCACCATTCTTGGTGTCAGATTTTGGTACGCGTCGCCGTTACAGTTTCGATTGGCAAAAGCATGTGGTCGAAGAATTTCACAAAGCCGCACCGCATGTGTTCCGTGGGACCAGTAATGTACTGTTAGCCAAAGAGCTGGGCATTACCCCGATTGGTACCATGGCGCATGAATTCCTGCAAGCTTTTCAGGCGCTGGACGTACGTTTACGTAATTTCCAGAAATCTGCACTGGAAAGCTGGGTACAGGAATATCGTGGTGACTTGGGTATTGCCTTGACCGATGTGGTGGGGATGGATGCATTCCTGCGCGACTTTGATCTGTACTTTGCCAAGCTGTTTGATGGCTTGCGTCATGATAGTGGCGACCCTTATGAATGGGGTGACAAGGCCTATGCGCATTATAAAAAGCTGAAAATAGACAGCAAAACCAAGATGCTGACTTTTAGTGATGGCCTGAATCTGGAAAAAGCCTGGAAATTGCATCAGTACTTTAAAGACCGTTTTCAGGTCAGTTTCGGCATTGGCACCAATCTGACCAATGATATGGGGCAAACCCCACTCAATATTGTGCTGAAACTGGTGGAATGTAACCGTCAGTCAGTAGCCAAAATCTCGGATAGTCCGGGCAAAACCATGACCGATAATGATACGTTCTTGGCCTATTTGCGTCAGGTTTTTGAGATCAATGAACCTGCTTAAGTCAGTTTGAAAAATTCATAATTTTTAAGAACCGTTTCTATATAGAGGCGGTTTTTTTATGCAAGCTTATTTAACACCAGGGTTTAGCTAAAATCTTGCTAATCATCTGCAAAGAAAGCACATCAGTGTAAAAACCAGCTGTGCTAAGATCAACAGGATTTGACCAATAATAGCCATGATAACGATGACCGCTGCAGCTTTTAATTTTGGCCTGCTGATTGAGGCAGAAGATTTAGTTCCCTATTTGGGCCATGAAAAACTTCGTATTGTCGACCTGAGCCGTGCCTCTGTGTATGAGCAGCTGCATATTCCGCATGCCTTGCATTTAAAGCCTAAACTTCTGGTGCGTCAGGAAGAAACGGCGATGGGACTGTTACCGGATACCGAAGGCTTGCAGGCTCTCATTGATTATCTGAATATTTCTCCTGAGCATCATGTGGTGGCTTATGATGATGAGGGCGGGGCATGGGCAGGGCGTTTGCTCTGGAACCTACATTGTCTGGGTTTTGAAAATACCAGTCTGTTGAATGGCGGGATTCATGCCTGGCTCGGTGCTGGTTTGCCGACTTCTTCCAGTCAGGAGCAGTTTGCACCAGTGAAGAACGTATTGCAGGTTAATCTCGAGCATCAGGCGAATTTTCAGATTGGCTATGATGAACTGCGCCAACAGGTTGAAAATCAACAGGTTCAAATTTGGGATTGCCGCACGCAAGATGAATATACTGGCCTACGTTTAGCGGCTCGACGCGGCGGTCACATTCCGGGAGCACGTCATTTTGAATGGAGTACTGCCCTTAATCGCGAAAATCATTTAAAATTACAGCCTTTACCACGTACTCAGCAGCGTCTGGAACAACTGGGCTTTGATTTGAATCAACCCGTTGTGGTGTACTGCCAGTCCCATCACCGCTCAGGTTTGGCCTATATTCTGGGTCGTTTACTGGGCTGGAAAATTCGAGCCTATGATGGTGCGTGGAGTGAATGGGGCAACCGCCTCGATAGTCCAATCGCTACAGGGGAGCTGCCATCTTGAGCATCACATCACGTTTAAAACAACAGTTTTTTATTAAAGCTCAACGATTAGTACCGCAACATCGCTTGTCTCGGGTGGTGGGTAAAATTGCCGCCAGCGAAAACCCGATTATCAAAACTGCTGCAATTACTGCCTTTAAGGCGCAGTATGGCATTGATATGTCGATTGCTGAACAGGCCAATGCCCTGAAATTCAAGTCATTTAATGAATTTTTTACCCGCGCCCTAAAAGAAGGTATCCGTGCGGTTGATCCAGATGCTACGAGCATTGTTTCGCCTGCAGATGGTGCGATTTCCCAGCTAGGTAAAATTGAAAATGGCGATGTGTTTCAGGCCAAAGGCCAGAAATTTACCGTTGAAGCACTGATTGCTGATCCGCAACTGGCCGAGCCATTCAAAAACGGTGAATTTGCGACCGTATATTTGTCGCCACGTGATTATCATCGGGTGCATATGCCATTTGCTGGCACCTTGACTGAAACGTTATATGTACCGGGCGAGCTATTCTCGGTCAATCAGGTGACCGCAGAAAATATTCCGGGCCTGTTTGCACGCAATGAACGTATGGTCTGTCTGTTTGATACTGAAATCGGCCGTATGGCGGTGGTATTGGTCGGTGCGATGATTGTGGCGGGTATTGAAACCGTGGCAACCGGCAAAGTGAAGCCTTCAGGCCGGATCGAACTTAATCAGCATGATCTGTTCCTGGAAAAAGGGGCAGAACTGGGTCGTTTCTACCTCGGTTCAACAGCAGTGATTTTATTCGAAGAAAATAAAATGCAGTGGGATGCCGTATTCAAGGCCAATTCTTTGGTGAATATGGGTGAAGCGCTGGGGCATACAGTTTAAAGATTTTACCCTCCCTTTATTAAAGGGAGGTTGGAGGGATTAAATATTTTCTCGTTTAGAATAAATAAAAATCCCCCTCAGTCCCCCTTTAAAAAAGGGGGATTTCCTCTCCTATTAAGGACACGGTTAGAGAGAGATCCAAATAAAAAAAAAGCACCCTCAGGCGCTTTTTTTTATTTCTAGAAATTTATCGTTTCACGACGATGGAATCGATCCCGCTATTCTGCAAGGTTTGCTGTGCGATAATCGCGGCTTCTGCAGAATCATAAGGGCCTGAAACCACGCGATACCAGACTTTGCCATTTTCTACACTGCGTACCACATCGGCAGATAAACCATTGAGAATAATTTCAGCACGGCGGGCATCGGCCTGATCCGGGTCATCAAAGCTGCGGACTTGCAGAATATAACTGGCCGGAGCGGCAACAGGCGCTTCACTGGCTTCTAAGCCAGGCTCAGTTGTGGTCGCCTCAGGTGGAGCTACTTCAGGTCGAGGCGCTTCTACAATTACTACCGTATCCTGATTTTTGTTTTCAGGGACGGCCTGTTCAGGAATAGGCGTCACTTGTTGCTGTGGTAACAGGTCATAAAAACGGTAATCTTTATTGGTATCTTCTTCTTGGACAGATTCAGCACTTGTTTGAGTTTTCGGTTTGACCGGTTCCCATGGCTTCCAGAGCATCAGTGCCATTAAAAAACTTAACACGATTAAAATGATCACGAGTGTGCCGAGCCAGGTTGGAATAAGTGGCTTTTTAGGCTTATTCGGTCTTTCAGATACACCGCGCTGCGTTTTTCCAAACACTTGGGATTTTCCTCTTATTAATCGGGACATATAGAAAAGGCATAACAGCAGTTATGCCCCTACTATCACTTCATCCTATGTGATCAGGATACAAAAGTCATCCTCTAGATCACAAATCACACAGAATTTTAATTTATCTGTATCTTCAAGCACATAGCTGAAGTTACAAAATGTCTGCTCAGCAGATAAACGGCAGTGTTTTGCTTACATGCTCGCTTCGAGCCTAGCTCTTGTCTTGCATCAATGTAAAAGCAGTGCTTTGACTATTTACCTTCTTGCATCAATGTAAAAGCAGTGCTTTACATTGATTCAGGAGCTGACACACCTAAAAGTTCTAAACCGTTACGCAGTACCTGACGCACGTTCACTGATAACAATAAGCGTGCTTGGGTCAATTCAGCATCATCACCGAGTACTTTATTGTCGTTGTACCAGCCGTGGAACAAGGCTGCCAGCTCTTTCAGGTAATTACCGATTTGATGTGGTTCATAGCTGTTTGCAGCACGGACCAGAATTTCCGGATAGGCCGCTAGTTTGGCCAGGATTTCAGTTTCAGCATCAAGCTCCAGCTTAGCCGCCAAATTACGTGCTGCTGTAGCATCAAAGTTGACATTGGTAGACGCTGCTTTTTCTAACATACGACAGATACGAGCGTGTGCATACTGGATGTAATACACTGCATTGTCCTTGCTTTGTGACACAGCAAGATCCAGGTCAAAATCAATGTGCTGTTCAGACTTACGCATTACGTAGTAAAAACGTGCAGCATCATTGCCAACTTCTTTACGCAGATCACGCAAGGTCACAAACTGGCCTGAACGGGATGACATTTGTACCATCTCGCCGCCACGCCATAGGCTCACGAACTGAACCAGAAGAACCGTTAATTTTTTCGAGTCATAGCCCAGCGCATCAATGGCCGCTTTTACACGTGCGATATAACCGTGGTGATCTGAACCCCAGATATCGATGATATCGGTATAGCCACGTTGTAACTTGTTCAGGTGGTAAGCGATGTCAGACGCGAAGTAAGTGGTCTGACCATTACGACGTTTCACGACACGGTCTTTTTCATCACCGAATGCAGTGGATTTGAACCAGATGTTGCCATCCAGTTCATACAGGAAACCACGCTGATCTAAGGTCTGTAAGGCTTCTTCAATTTTGTCTGTCAATGATTCTTCGCTGAACCATTGATTGAAGGTTACACCAAATTCGCCTAGGTCATCTTTAATATCATCTAAGATAGCTTTAAGCGCGGCTTGCAAGAATACGCGGTAGCCTGTGCCAATTAACGCTTGTGAATTAAAGATCAAACCATCGATGTGTTTTTCTTTATCGCCAGACAATATGACTTTATTGCCATCTGCATCTAATTCAGCTGCAAACTGTACATCTTCAGGCACGTTTTTATACACGTCAGCCACAGGACGTACATAGGCGTCGCCATCCTGATCAATAATGCTTTGCGCGATTTCTTTAACGTAGTCACCTTGGTAGGCATTTTTCGGGAACACCAGTTCCTGACCCGTTAATTCTAAGTAGCGCAGATAAGTCGAAGTCGCCAGAATGTCCATTTGACGGCCAGCATCATTGACATAGTATTCGCGGTCGACTTTAGCACCAGTCGCTTCAAGCAAATTCGCAACCGTCATACCATACGCGGCACCACGACCATGACCTACGTGCAGGCTAGAGGTCGGGTTGGCAGACACGAATTCAACCTGGATACGTTTATCCGCATTGACCTGGGTACGACCATAAGTCGCCTGTTGTGCCTGAATTTGATCAAGGACTGCAAAGCGCTGGTCAGCATTCAGGAAGAAGTTAATAAAACCAGGACCGGCAATTTCTGCCTTGCTGATATCCGCCACTTCAGGCAGGGCAGCAAGAATTTTTTCCGCTAAATCACGTGGCTTCATACCCGCAGCTTTCGACGCGATCATGGCAATATTCGACGCAAAGTCACCATGGCTTCGGTCTTTGGTACGCGTCAAATTACTTGTATTGTTCCAGTCAGATGGGAGTACGCCTTGTGCCTGTAAAGTGTGCACTGCATGATCGAGAGCTGCTTGTATTGCCGTATTCATAATCAGTCGAAAATAGAGATCGCAGAAAAACAGCAAATATAGCAAATTTCAGGCTGTTTAGGTAAAAGCATTTATAGGGAATAAAAAGTAGAGGATCACTTCGTCAGAAGTTTTTGACTAAAGAAAGGGAAAATCAACGGATTAATCCCGTGAAAATAACACCAGTTTTCAGCTCAACATTTCAGATGAAAAAAACAATGCTTCACCCTACAGAATTTGGCTTATATTAGTCATCTGAAAACAGTAAAAAGAGCATGTCGTGGCTGCATCACAACGTCCGACCATTATCGGTCATATTCCTAAACTCCCTGCAAAATGGGCATTGATTATTGTGCCTTTTATCCTGTCCTGCCTGATGAGTGGCATTATTTCCATGATCAATATGCTGCGTAATCTTGGCTGGATTGATGGATTTATGGCACTCTGGTTTCATAACTGGATGATTTCCTGGGCGATTGCTTTTCCGATTGTGGTGACCTTATTGCCATTCGTACGCAAATTCACTGGGCTGTTGGTCGATATGTCCGGACCTCAGCCACCCAAATGATCATTTTTTAAATCTTAAATTTGATCTGGCTGGAGTCAATTCTTGAGCATTTTAAAAGTCGGGCTATATGGGGCGAATAGCATCATTTTTAAATTAAATGCTCCACCGCCGCCCGGATGATCCCGAGCACCAGACCGATACAGGCACCGACCACGACCCCATTGACCCGGATCATATGCAGGTCGCCGCCGACTTCATTTTCAATCTTGTCGATCATCTCGCTTGAATCCCATTCGTGAATGCGCTCGCTGATAAAGCGAATCACTTTTTCACTGTACTGGTCACTCAGGTCAACCGCGATAGAGCTCAAACGTTTATTCAGCAGCTCACGAACCGAAGCATTCGAGATGATATTTTCTCCGACCTGTTGAATGGCAATTCTGAGATTTTCCGCAATACCCGAATCAGGTTTTTGCAAGTCTGCCTTGATTGCATCACATAAAATCACCACGGCACCGCTGATAAAATTCAGTACCTGTGGACTATCCAGTAAGGCATCTTTGGTTTCATTCAGACGCTGGCTGGCTTCACTGTCATTATCTGCCAGCTGCAACATCCAGCTATGTCCCATGCTCTCAATTTTAAGTCGCCACGGATGATCTGGATCGGCCAGCATGGCTTCAACGCGCCCGATCACGGAATCAATACTGCGTTGCTGCACGTCAATCCCGATCCAGCTGGCGCCTTTGGCCAGTTTCCACACGCCCATTTCCTTAAACAGGTTACGGGTCAGCTCGCGGGTTTGTTCCGGATGCGAGGTCATCCAGGCATGCACCACATCCAGTCCGCGCTGTAGCACATCCTGATGGAAATCATTGTCCAGAACGGCATGCAGCATTTCGCTGGCCAGAGTATTGATCTGGGTATTTTTGACCCATTGCACGCTGTTGCTTTGGATAAAGCCGGCAATCTGTTCCTGTCCGACAAATTCAAAGATTTTAGGAACCGTTTGCTGAATGACCTGAGTCACTTGGGCATTATTTTGTGGATTGGCCAGCCAGCGTCCTGCAGCCAGACTCAGGTCTGTACTGTCCAGACTGCGTTGTACAATTTGCGGAGAAAGAAAATTTTCCTGCACAAAACGGCCCATCGACTCTGCAATACGAGCCTTATTACGTGGAATGATTTCGGTATGGTCGCGTAAAAACTTGGGAATGGGCAATCTGCCAAAAGGGTTACGAAACAGCACGGTAATCGCATACCAGTCCGCCAGTCCACCGACCACACCCGCTTCTGCCGAGAGCATCAGAATATGAATGAGCCAGACATATTCGGGTAGCAATTTGGCTGCCACCATCAATGCCAACCAGGTCAGTACGGCGACCACCAGGGCGATGGTCGCGAAACGTTTACTGCGTTGTAAGCTCGGGGAGATACGCTCTGTCTGCATAGATCATCCTGTCAGGAGGGATTGGCCGGTTGCGGTTGCAGCACTGCACCGGATGGACTTAAACCATATTTAGCCCCAAGTGAATGTAAAATCAAGCGGGCATCAAAGGCATCTTGAGGCGCCTGATTGGCCTTGAAGCATTCAATGGTATAGGCCACCTGGGCAGGATCCAGAGTCACGGTATAGGGACGGTCATAGAATGGGTCTGGCCAGAACCCCGGATATCGGCGGTAATACCCGTACGGATAAAAGCTCGGTGCCGGATAGACGATGGCCTGCCGTGGAGGTTGTTGAGTACGGTTACTTGGATCATTCAGTACCCTGAAGAACTGAAAGCCATTTTGTACGGTAGTCTGTGCGGCTTTGAGCAGGGTAATTTCTTCAGCTGTGCCAAAGCTCATATTGGGACGGGCCTGAAAGCTGATACGGTAAGTGTTGCTGTTGAGGGGAGTGGTACTGTAGCGACCTAACTGATCAAATGTTAAGGGCTTTGAGGGTGTGGTTGCACAGCCAGTCAGGCTGATGGCAGCAATCACACTCAATCCCAGTAGCATGTTTTTCATGTTCGATCTCCTGATGCAATGATCCAGTCCGGACAGCGGTCTTAAAAAATCTTAAAAACTGCTATCGGGCTGGGTCAGGAAAGTAAGTTCTTCATCGGTCGATGCACGACCCAGAATCTGGTTTCGGTGCGGGTAACGTCCAAAGCGGTCAATAATGACCTTGTGCTTTTTCTCGAATTCCAGATTGGTCGGATTGCCCAGACGCTGAAACAGTTTTAAGGCGAATTCATGAATCAGTTTGGATTCGCTGTGCATAAATGGCATATACAGAAAGGCACGCTGTTCCGGACTGAGCTGTTGATCCAGGTTCAGGCTGATGGCTTCCTGAGCCAAGGCCAGTGCCAGACTGTCTTGGGCGAAAGCTTGGGGAGAATCACGGAATAAATTTCGTGAAAATTGATCTAGCACAATAATTTCGGCCAGCCGGCCTTCTGCGGTTTTACGCCAGCCCCAAAGTTCAGCCTGGGCTGCCTGCTGATGGGTGCTCATGAACTGCTGCGCAATACTTTGGTCGAATTCATGACTTTGGCTAAACCATAAGGGCTGGCTGTCCGCATGAAACCAAAAGTCTAAAATATCTTGATAATTCATAATATTTACAATTCATTAGCATCTATTTGTTAATAAAATCACAAATTTTCCATGTCTTATAGAGGAAGTTTGTGTTAAAAATTTGCCAAATTAAAAATCAATGGTTTGCCTGAAAACTAGGCAGCCTGTCATATGCCGGCACGAAATCACGTTATACTGATTAAACCGATGATTTTAATTTAATAATTTAGCCCCCTTAAGCGAGATTGTAATGAGTCAACCTGAATCGACTTCCCAAAATGTGTTACCGACCTGGGTCGAGTCGTCACTCATCAAAGGCATGTTGCGTGGTATCGAGCGTGAAAGCTTACGTATGCAAAGTGATGGTTTCCTGTCACAGGCAGCGCATCCTCGTGCCTTGGGTTCAGCCTTGACTCATCCACATATCACCACGGACTATTCTGAAGCATTGATGGAGTTTATTACTCCGCCACAGGACAGTATTAAAAAAGCGCTGGACTATCTCAGCGATATTCATGCGATTGTCCATCGTCATCTGGAAAATGATGAAAAGCTCTGGCCTTTGTCGATGCCGTGTATGCTGGACAGCCGCGATGACAGCATTCCGCTGGCACAGTATGGCAGCTCGAATATCGGCCTGTTTAAAACCTTGTATCGTCATGGTTTAGGCGTGCGTTATGGTCGCCGTATGCAGACGATTTCAGGCGTGCATTACAACCTGTCTTTCCCGGATCATCTGTTCGAGGCCTTACAACAGCAGGAACAGGACGAGGCGCTGCAAGCATTGAGCTTGCAGGATTATCGCAGTCATCGTTATATGGGCCTGATCCGCAACTTTATTCGTCTGACTCCACTGGTGATGTTCCTGGTGGGGGCCAGTCCGGCGGTTTGCCAGTGCTTTATGACTGGCCGTGATCATTTCTTGCTGCCATTGGTGAAAGGCACCTTGTATTCGCCTTATGCGACTGCGCTGCGTATGGGACGTTTTGGTTATCAAAACTCTGCGCAGAAACAGCTCGGTATTCACTACAATAATTTGCAGGACTATCTGGACGGGCTGCAAAAAGCCGTCAAAACGCCGTATAAACCGTTTAGTCGTCTGGGACTGGATGATGCCAATGGCCAGCCGATCCAGATCAATGATCATGTGCTGCAAATCGAAAATGAATATTACAGTCTGGTGCGTCCGAAACAGGTGCCGATCGCGGGTGAAACGCCGTCACAGGCACTGGAAAATCGTGGGATTGCCTATGTCGAGCTGCGCGCAGTCGATGTCAATCCATACAGCCCGATTGGCATTAATGAAGATACGGCCGGTTTCCTTGAAGTGGTAGCCTTGTACTGTTTATTGCAAGACAGTCCGGCGCTTCTTAGTGATGAACAGGATATTATTGAGCAGAATCAAGCCGAGGTCGTCAACCGTGGCCGTGCGCCAAATGCCGCAATTATGGAAAATGGCCAGTCTTATCCGATTGAAGACTGGTGTGCCATGCATTTGCAGCGTATGCATCCCTTGGCCAAGCTGTTAAATTCGGCCTATGACAGTACTCTATATACTGATGCTTTAAAAACCATGATGATCCGGGTCGATGAAGTCGATGCCACCTTGTCTGCTCTGGTGGTCGGGGATACACGTGAGCAGGGCGGTATGTGGCATTTTGGCCAACATCTGGCCCAACAGCACAGCAGTGTCTATGAAGAACATCAGCTCAGCCCGGAAACCCTGGCTTATTTTGAAGAAATGTCACAAAAGTCATTGCAGCAGCAACAGCAACTCGAGCAAGATAGCAGCGTCAGTTTTTCTGATTATTTAGCCCAATATCGATAAAAAAATAAGAGGATTCACCATGCAATGGGGTTATCGCTTCGTGAGTGGTATGTTGTTTCTGGCTGCTGTCATCGGCATGGCATTTGCCTTATATCTTGAGCATGTACAAGGTCTGGCGCCTTGTCCGCTCTGTGTGTTTCAGCGTGTCGGATTAATCGGACTCGGGATCATCTCACTAATCGCATGCCTGCATAATCCTGCATCCAATGTCATGAAGCGGCTGTATGCCTTGCTGGGTTCGCTCAGTATTTTGTGGTCTGTGGGCGTGGCTGCGCGTCATGTCTGGTTACAGAACCTGCCACCGGATCAGGTACCGAGCTGTGGTCCCGGTCTGGAATACTGGCTGGAAACCCTGCCAATGCAGTCCGTACTGCAGCAGGTCTTAAATGGTTCGGGGGAATGTGCTGCGATTGACTGGACTTTCTTGGGTCAGTCCTTGCCTGTCTGGTCTTTGATCTTCTTTAGTATTTTATTGCTGGTCAGTTTATGGCAATTGCTGCGTAAATATAAAACCGTAGCGGTTAAACGACTCAGAGATAAATATTAATTCCGCATTTAAAAAAAGTCCTCAATCGAGGGCTTTTTTATTTTGCTTAAGTTTAGGTCAGGGCAATGCCTTCCAGACTGTCCAGATCCATCACATATTCATGAATCTGATCAAAGGCTTCATCTTCTACACTTGGATAGAACCAGCGCGCCACCTGCTCGGCCACCAGCGGATGATACTGAATTTCAAAATGGTTCAGGCCATAGAAAATCGCCTTGTTTGCATCTGGGACTTTGAGCTGAAAGCGCGGATTGGGATGCTCGCCCAAAGCACTTTCAATACTGACCAGATAATCGCCAATCACATGCAAGGTCTTGTTCTTGCGGTTTTCAAACTCGATGGTGCCGGCGACCAGATAGGTATCGATATGAGATGGAATCGGGGCAGGTTTACGGTGATCGTCCATAAAGCCGATCCGAAGCGGATTATGCTCCCAGTCATCATCTCGGACGCTACCATGGCGTAAATCCAGAATACCGTTACTGCGAATATTGACCAGATGGCCAAGCAACCGGATCAATGGAAAATGTCCGAGTTTGTCCTGCAAGCTAAAACCAAAACGTTCCAGTACCGCACCATGATGCGGTGAACCCAGACAGACTAGATTTTCCACCATATTGACCCAGCTATAGACATTCTGCTTGCCATAAAACAGCGCACTACGAGAGACCAGACCACCCATGCTATGCCCGATCAGGTCAATACTGATAATTCTCGGATTGCGAGCAATCAGATCCTGTAAGGTATTCGCCAGACTTCGACCATTGGCAGAAATCCGGCGTCCAGTATTGTAATTCAGATAGAGCATGGTATTGCGGTCACGCTGCGCCAGTAATTTTGCCCCAATGCCCTCATATTTGCGATTTGACCAGTCTAAATGGTTCATGCATAAGCCATGTACAAACAAAGTAATACGACCGCTTAGCTCACCTTTTTGCAGCGAGCCATAATGGTCATAGATCACCATCGGCAAGGCCAGAGGATTCTGATATTTCAGCAGATAATCCCCGATAATGCCATTTAAGACACTGACCAGGAAATGCAAGGAAGGTGTCAGCGGTTTATTATGCAGTTTAGGAAAGCGTTCAATAATCTGGCGCAAAGCAGGGGCAATCAGGGTATTGCCGTAATGAAACAGCATGTCATAAGACATTTGATAGAGCCGCACGATTGAAGGAATATTCTGAATTTTTTCTGAATTATTTTCACTTAAACCAAAAATACTCATTAAGATTTCGCGTTGAATACTCTTGATCAGCTCCTGAACCACATCGTTAAAGCGCATCGTCACCAGCTGCGCCAGACCTTCCAGTACATCGGCCTGACTCGGCGGGGTTCGGTCCCATCGACAATAGGTTTCATGTAACGGTGTCAAACTTGGCATCTGATCCTGTCCTTTCAATGAGCCGCATGTGGTGCCATCTTTCTTTTTAAAGAACTTCGCGGTATAAATTCTTTTTCTTGTTGAGTTTCCTGATTTTGAGGGTCTCAGCTTAAAATAACGAGAATGAGAGAAGATTTTGAGCTTTTTTGTCAGACAATTTAAGCAATTAACTGGTCTTATAACGTAGTGTACTTCACATTATTTAAATTAAATTTTGATGATTGATGGGTTTTTTGTTGGTAGTTCATGAATATCATTTATTTGCATGGTTTTAAAAGTAATTCGAACTCGATCAAGGGGAAATTGCTGCAACATTACTGTGCAAAGTATCCTGAAATTCAGGTACATTTACCCGATTTAAACATGTCACCGAACGCTGCCATTGTACATGTTTCTGGCCTGATTGAATCGATGCATGATGTGGCGTTATTGGGCAGCAGTCTCGGCGGATTTTATGCGACACATCTGGTCGCACAGCATGCTGTGCCTGCTGTACTGATCAATCCGGCAATGCGACCATGGCAACTGTTTCGTGAACTGTTTGACGAGCAACTGCCTTATCAGGTACATCCCAACTGGTGTCTGGATGAGGCAGATTTGATACAACTGCAACAATTGGCCCTGCCTGTTGCACAAGATGCAGACAAAATACTGGTTCTGCTGCAACAAGGCGATGAAGTTTTGGATTATCGTGAAGCACATCGTTATTATAGTGCTGCGCATCCCCCTGCAATGCTGATGACTGAAGCGCATGGCAGTCACGGGATAGATGATTTTGCGGAGAAAATTCCGTTCGTCTTACAGTTTTTATTGGACTGCATAAAAAAGGAAACCGAATAACGTGTCTCAATATACGGCTCAATCTCTTGAAGTTTTATCTGGTCTGGATCCGGTACGTCGTCGTCCGGGCATGTACACCGATACTTCTCGTCCCAACCATTTGGCACAGGAAGTGATTGATAATGCTGTCGATGAGGCACTGGCAGGACATGCCAACAAGATTACCGTCACGGTCTATAAAGATGGTTCTTTGTCAGTTGAAGACAATGGCCGTGGTATGCCGGTGGATATTCACCCGGAATATGGCCAGAGCGGTATTGAAATTATCATGACCAAACTGCATGCCGGCGGTAAGTTCAGTACCGATAATTACCAGTTTTCCGGTGGCTTGCATGGCGTCGGGATTTCAGTGGTCAATGCGCTTTCGACCCGGGTAGAAGTTGAAGTTCAGCGTCAGGGTAACCTGTATAAAATGGCCTTTGAAAATGGTGAACCGGTGGCACCGCTTGAAGTGCTGGCAGGTAAAGCACCGAAACGTGCCTCTGGGACGATGGTGCAGTTCTGGCCGGAAGCCAAGTATTTTGATTCACCAAAATTTGCCTTAAAAGCTTTAAAACATAATCTCAAAGCCAAAGCCGTGTTGGCCGCAGGTCTTGAGATCAATTATATTGATCAGATCAATGATGAAAAGATCACCTGGCAGTTTGAAAATGGTCTGGTCGACTATTTGATGGATGAGCTGGAAGACCGTGAAATTATTCCGGCACCGGCTTTTGTCGCAACAGGGGATGCGGAACGTGCCAGCGCAGAATTTGCCATTTGCTGGAACGTTGAAGGCGGTGAAAGTGTTCAGGAGTCTTATGTCAACCTGATTCCGACCGCACAGGGCGGCACCCATGTGAATGGTCTGCGTTCAGGCGTGACTGATGCGATGCGCGAGTTCTGTGAACTGCGGAATTTGCTGCCACGGAATATGAAACTCTCTGCCGAAGATGTCTGGGACGGCGTCAACTATATCCTGTCATTGAAATTTCAGGAACCACAATTCTCGGGTCAGACTAAAGAACGTCTGTCGAGCCGTGAAGCAGCAGGGATTGTGCAGAATATTGCCAAAGATGCCTTTGCATTATGGTTGAACCAGAATTCTGACATCGCCATGCAACTGGCAGAAATGGCCATTTCCAAAGCCGGTCGCCGTCTCAAAGCAGCGAAAAAAGTAGAACGTAAGAAAATTGTCGCGGGTCCAACCTTGCCGGGGAAACTGTCGGACTGTGTAGGCCATGATCTGGATCAGTCAGAACTGTTTATTGTGGAAGGGGATTCTGCGGGTGGTTCGGCCAAGCAGGCGCGTGATAAGAACTTCCAGGCGATTATGCCAATTCGTGGAAAAATCCTGAATACTTGGGAAGTCTCTTCTGACGAAGTTCTAGCATCGCAGGAAGTACACAATATTGCGATTGCCATTGGCGTTGATCCGGGTTCGGATGACTTGTCTGAACTGCGTTATGGCAAGGTCTGTATCCTGGCGGATGCCGACTCGGATGGTTTGCATATCGCGACTTTGCTGTGTGCCTTGTTTGTAAAGCATTTTCCTACACTGGTCGAGGAAGGGCATTTATTTGTAGCGATGCCGCCATTGTTCCGAATCGATGACAACAAAGATGTGCACTATGCTCTGGATGAAGACGAGCTGAATAGCATTCTGAAAAAATGTAAAACCAAGAATCCGCAAATTACCCGATTCAAGGGACTGGGTGAGATGAATGCCAGCCAGTTGCGTGAAACCACCCTTGATCCAAACACGCGGCGTCTGGTGCAACTAGATTTAGATGATGCTCATCATACTGCAAGTTTACTGGATAAATTGCTGGCAAAAAAACGTGCCAGTGACCGCAAAGACTGGTTAGAGCAAAAAGGTAATCTGGCAGATCTGGTGGTTTAAACTACCGATTTTAAGCAATCAAAAAATCCCGCCAGAGCGGGATTTTTTATGAATAAAGATTAGACATCGCATAAAGAACAGTTAACGCCGCGGCAATTATGTAAAACCGAGCTGCGTGCGCTATTTTTATTGGTACCGGGTCCTTCTACCAGAGGCCCTGCAAGTTTTTCTGCGCCTGAACCCGGACGCCATTTGCTTTTCATATTGATTTTTTGATGACCGGTGATCATCGGTTTAGCTAAAGTCTGCTGTTGGCAATAATTACATTCAATCGTATCGGTTGAGATACGGGCAATTGGAACCCGTTGTTCAAAAATTCCCTCGCAATGCTCACAGCGGAAATCATATAACGGCATTTCTGTACTCCTGTCGCATGAAGGCCTCAAATTAAAAAGACGGGTAGCCGAAGGCTTTAGGTTGGATGACTACCCGTTGTGAAGCTAAAACAACAATAAATTGTAAAACTAGCGTTTATGCCCCCAGAATTTGTCATCGTTCAGTGCACCCTGAGGAAGGATGTTCTGCTCGAAGATTGAAGTTGGCAGAGATACGGTACATGCACAATTTGGAATATCCACGATGCCACCGATACGGCCTTCAACTGGTGCGGCAGTCAGCAACATGTATGCCTGTGAGCCAGTAAAGCCAAAGTTTTCAAGGTATTTAATCGCTTTTAAACACGCCTGACGATACGCTACAGTGGCATCCAGATAATGGTTAACGCCATCTTCAACGCTGATGCCTTCAAAGGTCAGCCACTGGTCATAAGCCGGACGGACATTACTTGGCACAAAGATTGGAGAATCAATATTATATTTCTCCATACCACCTTTGATCAGGTCGAAGCCGACACGGGTAACACCGTCCATTTCGATCGCGCCACAGAAACCGATTTCACCGTCTCCTTGAGAGAAGTGCAGATCGCCCATCGAGAAACCGGCACCTTTTTGATAAACAGGGAAATAGATACGGCTACCTGCTGCCAGGTCTTTAATGTCCGTATTTCCGCCATGTTCACGTGGTGGAACAGTGCGCGCAGCTTCTGCTGCCATACGGTCGAATTCGGCACCTGTTACGCCACGCAAAACGGCAGTACGCGGATCAGGTGGGTTGGCTTGGCCTTTAGGCACCAGTAGTGCCTCACGACGGTTCCACTCTTTTAGCAGGTCATGTGAGGGTAAGGTTCCCATCAGGCCTGGGTGTTTGAGGCCGGCAATACGAACGCCCGGAATATGACGTGAAGTTGCAAATAAACCTTTTAAGTCCCAGATGGCTTTATCAGCTTCAGGGAAATAGTCAGCCAGGAAGCCACCACCATTTTCCTTGGCAAATACACCAGAGAAACCGACATCTGAAATTGGCTGGATGTCGAGCAGGTCAATTACCAGTAAGTCACCTGGTTCAGCACCTTCTACATAGAAAGGACCGGTTAATGGGTGGGCACGGGTCAGGTCGACATTTTTGACATCAGAAATGTCATCGGTATCTTTAATCTGCGCATCCAGGAAATCCAGACTTTCAATCAGGATTTCTTCACCCGGTTTTACCGAAGTCAGAAATGGCAAATCCGGATGCCAGCGGTTATGTCCAATTTCCGCCTGTTCTGCCAGCGGAACCCCCGGTTTAATTTTAATATGTTGCATGTTTTATCCCCTGTGTTGAGGTCGAATAAAGCTAGTTTTTGATGTTATTGCCCGTGTCATCCATGATGAACAGCGGATCTTCGATCACGCTTTCAACAGGAACTGACTGAACCTGGATCGTTTTGCCGTCATAATCAATGATGATCTGACTAGCTTCTGGATGCTGAATAAAAAATCTAGCGAGTTGTGGCTCAACCAAAACCCGAAAGCGGCGACTCAAGCCTCGTGCACCGAAGCGAACATCGTGTCCGGTAGACAGAAACTGGGTGGCAGCGGGTGTAAGTTCAACCGTACGGCTCTGCTTACGGAGTCGCTGATTCAGTTTCTCGATTTCCAGACTGACCAGTGTTGGCGCCAAATCAGCTTCAACCGCTTCATACTGCAGAATACGTTCAATACGATTCAAAAATTCAGGATCAAACTTCTTGTACAGAGCGCGTTCGGTAATCTGGCTGTCATCCAGTTTGGCCAGTCGGGCCAGTTTTTGAATAGGCTTTGGAAGCTTGGCCAGCTGTCTTAAGCGTGCCTGAGCATCTTTGGCGCCGACGTTACTGGTCATAAAGATCATGCAGTTTTTGAAATCCAATACTTTGGTACCCGCGGTCAGCTTTAAGGTTCCGGTTTCCAGAACGTTGAGCAGACCCCGAATGACTTCGGTACTGGCTTTTTCAATTTCATCAAACAGCACAATACCTGGCTTGGAAAAACTGCCCTGAATATGGGCTTCATCAAACAGGGTATTGCCTTCTTTAGAGCCGACATAGCCTGGAGGGGCACCTGTCAGTGCTGCAGCATAATGTTCCTGTGCCAGTGTGTTCATGTCGATCCGGCAGAATGCATCGGGCTTGCCATGGATTGCCTCAGCAATCAGCCGAACCGTTTCGGTTTTCCCCACACCCGTCGGTCCTAGCATCAATGTGACTGCCAGTGGCCGGGTAGGGGCATTAAAATCTGCCTTGACGGTTAAGAGCATGTTTTCAATTTCATCCAGTGCGGCACGCTGCCCAATGATATGACCACGGACATGCTGCATGACTTTTTCAGGATCAAAGCTAAAGCGAGAGGTACGTGCAATACGTTCTTTGCTCTGCATCTCATAACGCTGTTTGGCCAGGGTTTCCTGATTGGCACTGATGCGGTCGCTGGCAAATGTCATATCGAATACCTCCTCTCAGACCAAACTTAAGATGCTTCTTTTTCTAGGCCTTCATGTGGCAAATTGCCGATTGGGCATTCCGCAACACCGATGGTAGAGCGGGTAATTTTTTCCACGTTCTCTTGCGCTTTTTGAGCATCCAGAACCCAGGTTTTGTAGAAGTCGAATGGACAGTCCGCAACGCCTTTATCGCCGTCACCATTGTTATAGACACCGGTATAGCCGCGGTGCAGCAATTTAAATAAATGGTTTTGTGACTGGTCGTATTTACGTGCATCACGAATTTCATGCAGTGACAATTGTGCGTATTGGATGCCGTTTTCTTCCGTACCACATTCACCCAAGGTACGGCCGTCGAAGCCGACTACTGCTGAGTGACCGAAGTAAGTGTAAACGCCGTCAAAACCGGTACAGTTGGCAACAGCAACGTAAACGTTATTTGCCCATGCCATGCATTTCGCCATGTTGATCTGCTGATCTGCTGCCGGGTACATATAGCCTTGGCAACGCACCACCAGTTCAGCGCCTTTCATGGCACAGTCACGCCAGATTTCTGGATAGTTACCGTCATCACAGATGATCAGTGACATCTTGATGCCCTTCGGTCCTTCAGTCACATAGGTGGTATCACCTGGGCACCAGCCTTCAATCGGGCACCATGGGATAATCTTGCGGTATTTCTGAACGATTTCGCCCTTGTTATTAATCAGGATCAAAGTGTTATAAGGCACCTTGTTTGGATGTTCCTCATGTTGTTCACCGGTAATCGAGAACACGCCCCAGACGTTGGCTTCAATACAGGCTTGTGAGAAAATCGCGGTTTCATCGCCTGGAATGGTGGCAGCGGTTGCCATCATCTCGTCATGGTCGTACATAATGCCCATGGTGCTGTATTCGGGAAAAACAATCAGGTCCATACCCGGAATACCCTGTTTGATTCCTTTCAACATTTCAGCAATTTTTTTTGCGTTCTTAAGCACTTCCGCTTTAGTGTGCAAACGAGGAATTTTGTAGTTTACAACTGCCACACCTACTGTATCTGGGCTGCTTGAGATATCACCGTGACGCATTCAAATTTCTCCAACTCTTTTATCGATTCAACTTTATGATTCGAGTGTCGCGTGAAATGCGTTACAGCAAAATACGTTGAATTGCGTATATGGAGGGGGGAGACTGAAAAGAGTTTTTAAATGTGAATAATCAAATAAAATATTAAAATCAGCTGCCGATTAATTAAGTGAAATAGAAATTAAAAATCCCCCGACGAATCGGGGGAGGTGGAGAAAAATTACAGCCAGATTAAACAGACAGATATTTACTGATGGTGGTCTCATCAACATTTTCACGGACATTTTCATAAGCAAAGCGACCTTTGTCGATCACCAGGAAGCGATCGGCCATCGCCATGGTGAAACTCAGCACCTGTTCAGAGACCACAATGGTCAGGTCACGCTGGTCACGAATTTCTTTCAGAGTTCTGGCAATGTCCTTGATAATAGAGGGCTGAATCCCTTCCGTCGGTTCATCCAGCAGAAGTACTTTAGGATTAGTCGCTAAGGCACGGGCAATTGCTAATTGCTGTTGTTGCCCACCCGATAAGTTTCCACCTTTACGTTTGCGCATATCCCAAAGTACAGGAAACAGCTCATACAGGTCATCCGGTACTTTGCCGTGCGCAGAAGCCGGTAAACCGGTCTGGATATTTTCCAGTACGGACATGGTGGAGAAAATCATCCGGCCCTGCGGCACATAAGCCACACCATTTTCTACGCGCTGGTAAGGATCCAGTTTTTCCAGATTTTTGCCATCCAGCTTGATTTCACCTTTGGTATTTTTAATATCACCAATCAGGGTTTTGAACAGGGTGGTTTTACCCATGCCGTTACGGCCCATGATCGCTACAATTTCCTTCGGTTGGATCTTCAGTTCCAGGTCGTGAATCACCTGACTTTGTTTATATCCTGAACACAAAGCATTAATTTCTAATAATCCGCTCATGGTGGCCTCCTTAGTGTCCCAGATAAACTTCAATCACTTTTGGATCATTTTGCACATCGTCCATTTTGCCTGCTGCCAGAATTTTGCCCTGGTGCAGTACCGTGACTTTGTCAGCAATGGTTTTGACGAATTCCATGTCATGTTCAATCACCAGCACAGAACGTCCTTTGCTGATTTCCCGTAACAGTTGCGCCGTCTGCTCACGTTCCGAGACACTCATCCCTGCGACAGGTTCATCCAGCATGAGCAGCTCTGGGTCTTGCATCAATAACATGCCAATTTCCAGCCACTGCTTCTGGCCATGAGAGAGCAGACCAGCGGAGGTATCCAGCAGGTCAGTCAGGAAAATCTTGCCAGCAACTTCACGAATACGCTCATCGACATCTTTAGTGCGTCTGAAGAACAGCGCACCAAAGACATTACGGCCACGCGGGAAGGACATTTCCAGGTTGTCATAGACCGACAGATTTTCATAAATATTCGGGTTCTGGAATTTACGCCCAACCCCTTTACGGACAATGTCGAACTCTTTCAGTTTGGTCAGTTCAATATCATTGAACTTAATGGTGCCTGAAGTCGCTTTGGTCTTGCCGCAGATCAGATCCAGCACTGTGGTCTTGCCGGCTCCATTGGGGCCGATCACCACATGGACTTCGTTTTTATCCAGATAGAAGTTGAGATCACTGACTGCCTTGAAACCGTCGAAGGACACGGTGAGATCTTCAATGACCAGTACCGGTTTACTCATTTCTACGCCAACTTTGTTCATTTCACACCTCCTTCCACAATTGGATCGATCGTTTTATCCGGATCACTACTTGGCGGTGGCGAAGTGCTGTCGATCGGTTTCTTTTTCAGGAACAATGGACGGACATATTTTTCATACAGACCCGCTAAGCCATTAGGTAAGAACATGACCACACCGATGAACAATGCACCGAGGAAGTACAACCATACTTCAGGGAAGGCTTCAGAGAAGTAAGTTTTACCCAGATTCACCAGTACTGCACCATACACTGCACCAATCAGCGACAGACGACCACCGACTGCAGCCAGAATGACCATTTCAATCGAAGGTACGATGCCGATAATCGTTGGTGACATGAAGCCGACTTGCAGGGTAAACATCGCACCACCAATAGATGACACCACAGCTGCGAAACAGAAAATGAATACTTTGTACATGGCCACGTCATAGCCAGAGAAACGTACACGTTCTTCTTTGTCACGCATCGCAGAAAGTAGACGACCGAGTTTAGAACTAAGGACAAAACGGCTGATCATGATTACTGCAATGAGTAGCAGGGCATTGATGTAGTACAGGACATATTTGGCTTCATCGGTACGGATATCCCAGCCATGTAAGGTTTTCAGGTCTGTAATCCCGTTAATGCCGCCAGTGAAACCTTGTTGACCAATAATCAGAATGGTCAGGATCGCTACAATGGCTTGCATGATGATCGAGAAGTACACATCACCGACACGACGGGTAAACATCGCGAAACCGATGATGAAGGCAAGCAAGATTGGAATGATGATGATGGCAAACAAAGTAAACCCGAAGCTATGGAAAGGTTCCCAAAAGCCTGGCAAGCTGGTGATCTGGTTCCAGTCCATAAAGTCTGGAATTCCTGGCGTGGTTTGCGCTGCTGTAGATTGCATGTCTGAAGCTTCAAGTTTCAGGAACATGGCCATGCAGTAGCCACCAATGCCAAAGAAAATCCCTTGACCTAAACTTAAGATACCACCGTGTCCCCAGCACAGAACCAGGCCGATTGCGACAAAAGCAAAAGTCAGATATTTACCCATCAGATTCAGACGGAAAATATCCAGGAACATTGGCATGACCAGCAGGATCAGTACAGCAAGAATCACCAGACCAATCGCACCTTCTTTACCGCCTAAAAAGGCATTCATTAGATTTTTCATAATATCTCTCCTGAATCCCCTATTTACGTACTTTGATTGAGAAGAGACCCTGAGGACGCAGCATCAGGATAATAATGACTGTAGCCAGTGTCAGGACTTTAGCGACAGAACCAGAAAGGAAGAATTCCAGAATAGATTGTGCTTGCGCGATACTGAATGCGGAGGCAACGGTGCCAAGCAAGCTTGCAGCACCGCCGAAGACCACGACTAAGAAGGTATCAACGATATACAGCGAACCTGCTGTAGGACCAGTAGAACCGATGGTTGTGAAAGCTGCACCGGCAATACCTGCAAGCCCACAACCCAAGGCAAAGGTTAAGCTGTCAACACGTTTGGTATTGATCCCGACAGCACCACTCATAAAGCGGTTCTGGTTGGTTGCACGAAGTTGTAAACCCCAGCGTGAACGGTAAATCAGAAAGTAGACAAATGCAGTGACACAGAGGGTAACGCCCACCAGGAACAGACCATTGATAGGAATATCGATGGCTTCCGTCGGTTGATAAGAACCCATTAACCAGTCAGGTAAAGTCGGGCTGACTTCCTTAGGTCCGAAAATAGAACGGAACAACTGCTGCATGATGAGGCTCAAGCCCCATGTTGCAAGAAGTGTATCGAGTGGCCGTTGATAGAGCCGGCTGATCATGAGTCGTTCCACCATGTAACCGATAATGCCTGCTGTGAGGAAGGCTGCAATGATTGCAATCAGGAAATAGTAAGGTAGGAGTTGAGGGAAAAAACTTTCAGTCAGTGTGGAAATGAAAAATGTCGTATATGCACCAATGGTCAGAAACTCACCATGTGCCATGTTAATTACGCCCATTTGCCCAAAGATAATTGCAAGGCCGAGCGCCATCAATAACAGCACACAGAACACAGAGAGACCATTAAAGCCTTGCATGGCAAATATTGCACCGAATTCTGCAAATGATAGATCCATCGCATCATCCTCCAAGCTTTAAAAAATTGTGTGGAATAAAAAGATCAGGAGAATGGCTTCCCCTGATCATGTGGCTGTTAACTCAGTAACCTTTAGGGAATGGGTTTGGTTTGATTAGACCTTTAGACTCGTAAACAACCTTGAACTGACCATTTGGTTGCACTTGACCAATACGTGATTTGCTCCATAAATGGTGGTTCGGGTCAATTTTCACGTAGCCTTCAGGCGCAGTTTTCATTTCTAGGCCTTTAGATGCTGCAGTCACTTTCGCGACATCGAAGCTACCGGCTTTTTCAACTGCGGCTTTCCATAACCATGGACCTAGGTAAGCGGCTTGTGTTACGTCACCTACCACCGCTTTAGGGCCATATTTCGCTTTAAAGGCTTTTACGAATGCAGCATTATTGGGGTTATTCAGGCTTTGGAAATATTTCATTGAAGAGTAGAAGCCCTTCATGTTTTCGCCGCCAATCCCCAGCAATTCATCTTCAGTCACTGAAAGGGTAAGCAGTGTCTGTTTGTCGCCTGTTACGCCCGCAGCTTTCATTTGTTTGTAGAAGGATACGTTTGAGCCGCCCACGACTGCTGCAAAGATGGCATCTGGTTTACGCAGTTTGGTTTTGTTGATGAGAGAGCCGAATTGAGTGTGGCCCAGAGGATAGTATTCTTCACCAACCACTTTACCTTTCAGTACTTTTTCGATGTGGGTACGGGCAATTTTCATGGTGGTACGCGGCCAGATGTAGTCAGAACCAATCAGATAGAAGGTTTTGGCTTTTTTCTCTTTTGCCAGCCAGTTCAGTGCTTCAAGTACCTGTTGAGTTGCTTCCTGACCGGTGTAGATTACGTTTTTAGATTGTTCTAAGCCTTCATAGAAGGTTGGGTAATAAAGTAGAGAGTTGTTGCGTTCAATAATTGGCAATACGGCTTTACGAGAGGCTGAAGTCCAGCAGCCGAAAATTGCAGCAACACGGTCTTTTTCAGACAATTTACGTGCTTTTTCTGCAAAGGTTGGCCAGTCAGAAGCACCATCTTCCTGAATAATTTTGATTTGTCGACCGAGAACACCGCCCTGTTTATTGATCTGTTCAATGGCCAGACGTTCTGCCTGAATCGAACCGGTTTCAGAAATTGCCATGGTGCCGGTTGCTGAGTGCAACTGACCCACATACACAAACTTGTCATCGACTTTAAGTTTGGTGGTATTGACCTTTGCTGTTGCAGGAACGCTGGCATTGGTCAGTGCGGGCGCCAGCAGGAATGGAACAGCAAGTAAACCTGCCAGTAATCCAGATGTCTTTACTTTTGATTTCAAGCTCATGTCGGGTTCCCCTATAGAATTAGATATGCTGATGCGCTTAATCATTGGTTTGCGCTTGGTATGGAACTAAGCCTAAGGGGAGTTAAAAAATGAGCATATACGTCACTTTACGTATATAGCATTCAGTCGGATTATTTTTAGATACTGATAGGCTGGGCATAGTTATTGCTTTTAAGAGCAGATATTTAGCTTGATTTGATCTGTATGGACCCAACAGTGAATACCAGTCAGGCACCGCAGCGCGTCATTCATACCCGGCGTAAATACAATACCTGGGTGGTCGATGAAAGTATTGAGGATTATGCCCTGCGCTATGCGCCTAAATCCGTCCGGAAATGGTCACTATGGACAGTGACCAATACGGCGCTTGCGGCCGTCAGTTTCCTGGCAATGGAGGCACTTGGAGCCACCATGCTCTGGCAATACGGTTTCGGTAATGCTTTCTGGGCCCTGGTGGTTGTGGCGATTATCATTTTCCTGACCAGCTGGCCGATTGGTTATTATGCTGCCCGTTATAATGTCGATATTGATTTACTGACCCGTGGTGCCGGATTTGGCTATATTGGCTCCTCCATTACCTCGGTCATTTATGCCAGTTTCACCTTTATCTTTCTCGCCTTTGAAGCCGCCATCATGGCGCTGGCATTGGAGCTAGGCTTAGGGATACCCCTGAGTATTGGCTACCTGATTTCAGCACTGGTGATTTTGCCATTGGTGGTCAAAGGTATTGGCTTCATCAATAAGGTGCAGGCCATCACCCAACCACTCTGGTTATTTCTGCTTTTATTACCATGGTGCTTTGTGTTGGTGAAGCAACCTGATTTGATCAGCAATCTTGCATTGATTGAGGGCGCAAAAAGTCAGAGCGCTGCCTTTAATCTGTCTTTTTTTGGTGCATCCTGCACGGTGCTCTTTGCCTTGATCACCCAGATCGGAGAACAGGCGGATTATCTGCGGTTTTTACCCGATAAAAAACATATTCAGCGTAAATGGAATTGGGCTGTCTTTTTAGGTGGGCCGGCCTGGATTCTAGGTGGATTTATCAAGATATTCATGGGTATGCTGCTCATGGCACTGGCAATGCAGTATCTGGTTGCTGATTCTGAACTGAGTAACCCCAATTATCTGTACTGGATTGCTTACCAACAGGTGGTCAATCATCCCGGGATCGCTTTATTTCTGACGGTTTTATTTGTCTGCGTTGCCCAGATCAAGATTAATGTTACCAATGCCTATGCAGGGTCATTGGCCTGGTCGAACTTTTTTGCGCGTCTGACGCATAGCCATCCAGGGCGCGTAGTCTGGCTGGTATTCAATATCTTTATCGCTTTGCTGTTGATGGAACTTGGGGTAATTCATGCGGTGGAGCGTGTGCTTGGCTTATACAGTAATGTGGCCCTTGCTTGGATCGGTGCCATTGTTGCGGATCTGGTGATCTGTAAACCACTGGGATTGAGTCCAAAAGGAATTGAATTTCGACGGGCCTATCTATATGACATTAATCCGGTTGGAGTCGGTAGCCTGATCATTGCATCGGTCTTATCCATGTTGTGTTACTGGGGCGTTTTTGGAGAGATTGCCCGGTCCTTGGCCGGCTTTATCGCACTCGGTACGGCGATGTTATGTGTACCGCTAATTGCCTGGTTTACCAAAGGTAAATACTACTTGGCACGTCAAGAAAAGCCTGAACTGAATCTGGTCGAGACACAGACGTGCGTGGTGTGTGAGCATGATTATGAAACTGCAGACATGGCCAGTTGTCCAGCCTATAGCAGTCAGATCTGTTCTCTGTGCTGCACGCTTGAAGCACGTTGTCATGACCTGTGTAAGCCGCATGCACGCTGGTCTTCACAGCTCAGAGTTTTTGCGGCCTGGTTCCTGCCGAAATACTGGGTACAACATATTAATACCCGCTTGAGCCTGTATATCCTGCTGATTTTTGTCTTAGGTGTGGTGCTGGCAGTGAGCCTGAGCCTGATTTATTTACAGGAGTCTGCCAGCCTGGGCGCTTTGTCACAGCAGCAGGATGCGCTGACAATGCTGTTCGTCAAAATCTATGCCGTGCTGTTTTTACTACTTTGTGTGGCCGCCTGGTGGTTAGTGCTGAATGATGAAAGCCGACGTCAAGCACAGCTGGAAAGTAATACCCAGACTCAACTGCTGATGGATGAGATTGAAGCGCATAAGGTTACCGATCGCCAGTTGCAAGATGCCCGTATTCAGGCAGAAAAAGCCAATGAAGCCAAAAGCCGTTATGTGATTGGCATCAGCCATGAGTTACGAACACCGTTGAACAGTATTCTCGGTTATAGCCAGCTACTGCAGAAACAGGAAAAACTGTCTGAACAGGGCGAATCTGCCCTGGGCGTGATTAGCCGGAGCGGTCAGCATCTGACTTCTCTAATTGATGGTCTGCTGGATTTGGCACGGATTGAAACTGGCAAGATTTCTTTGGAAAATTCCAATATCGACCTGCCAAAATTTCTTAAACAGATCGTGCATATATTCGAGCCACAGTTTGCCCAAAAGCAGCTGAACTTTGATGTGGAGATCAGTAGCAAGATTCCACAGTATGTCCGTATTGATAAAAAACGTCTGGAACAGATACTGATTAATCTGTTGGGTAATGCTTTGAAATTTACCCTGGAGGGGGTAGTCAAATTTAAGGTCGATTACCGTTTTCAGACCGCTTATTTTGAAATTCAGGATACCGGTTGTGGGATTGCTGAGTCGGATGTTGAGCGGATCTTCCAGCCTTTTGAGCGTGGTCGTAATGTGGTACAGGGCAGCTTTGCTGGCACGGGTTTGGGGCTGCCAATCGTGAAGCTCTTAGTCGATATTCTCGGTGGCGAGCTGACCCTGAGCAGCCAGTTAAAACAGGGTTCAGTGTTTAAAATAAAACTGTATTTACCTTCTAAATCCCTGATCCATCCGATCGCGGATGTTGCCTCTAATACCGTGACCGGTTATACCGGAGAACGCCGTAAAATACTGGTGGTTGATAATGAAGCAACCGATCGTGGTCTAGTTTTAAATTTCCTGAAACCACTGGGTTTTATTTTAGAAGAGGCAGAATCAGGTTTAGCCTGTTTGCGCCAGGTACCAGAATTTAATCCTGATCTGATTCTGATGGATTTGAGCATGCCTTTACTGGGCGGCTGGGAAACGGCGAAATTGCTGCGCCAAAATAAAATGACCAATGTACCGATTATTATTATTTCTGCAGATGCCAATGAGCGGATGATCAATCCGGAAACCGATGTTCTCAACGAAGACTTTTTAGTAAAGCCGGTCGATCTCAATTTATTATTGAACAAAATTGGTGATAAATTGGGCTTAAGCTGGCTGCATCAGCATGAGCAGCAGCCAGAACAAGAACAGCCTTCTGACCAGAAAGGACAGATCTCCACGGTTGTGATTGAAAGCAGAAATGAGTTGAACCCATCCATTCCATTGTTGAACGTGGCAGAGGCGGTCCTTCAGCTGGAACAGCATTTAAGTATTGGTTTTATCCGGGGGGCAAAAGATGTCCTGCATGAATGTGGCCAGCACTTTGAACAATATAACGATATATGGCATCAGATTGAGCAGGATTTAAAACAATTTGATTTTAAAAGAGCAATTCAGCGACTTCATGAGCATGCAGATGTGCTGAAGTAGGGGTAAGGTGGACATGTTGGAAAGTATTTTGATTGTGGATGATATACCTGAAAATCTAAGTCTATTGCATGAGAGCCTGGATCAGGCTGGCTATCAGGTACTTGTAGCGACCAATGGATTTGATGCAATTGAAATTGCGCATCGCATTCAGCCTGACATGATCCTGCTTGATGGCAGTATGCCGGAGATGGATGGTTTTGAAACCTGCACTCAGCTTAAAGCCAGTCCAGTGACTGAACATATTCCAGTGATCTTTATGACCGGGCTGACAGAAACTGAACATATCCTCAAAGGCTTTCAGGTTGGTGGGGTAGACTATGTCACCAAGCCTTTAAATATTGATGAAGTTCGGGCACGAGTAAAAACCCATTTGTTACAGGCTCGTTTAATGCATCAGCAGCGACAAATGCTGGATGCAACCGGCAGTGCGATTCTATCGCTGAATCTGGAAGGTGAAATTATCTGGCAGACCCCAATCGTCAGTGAATTGCTGAAAAATCATCAGGTGGATGTACAGCATTTTCAGTCCAGTTTGAATCAGTGGCTACAGGACTTGCTCAAGCAGCCAGATCAAGCACACTTACTGCATGGTCAGTACGGTCATGGCCATCAGCAGTTACAGCTTAACCTGCTCACCAAACTGTATGCAGGGCATATCTCTAAACATGTATTGGTGCAGTTGAAAGAGCAGACCCAAATGCCGAGCGCAGAGGAAATCGCGCAGGCTTGTCCCAACCTGACACCGCGTGAAGCAGAAGTGATGCATTGGGTCACGATGGGGAAGACCAACCGGGATATTGCCGAGATCCTGCAACTCAGCCCACGGACGGTAAACAAGCATCTTGAGCATGTCTTTGAAAAGCTTTATGTAGAAACACGGACAGCTGCGGTGTTACATGTCATGTCGGCCTGTCAGAATCAGGCAGTGGCTTGATACTTTTGGCTATCAAGTTCCCTTTTCTGGAAAGAAAAGGAACTTAAAGTTTTTCTTTAAATCTCGATATTTTCATTCCAGAGAAAATAGCCGCCATACTGACTTGGTCTAAACTCACCATCAATTTCTTTCCCTTGCTCAGTTAGAAGATGTCTGCCATTTTCATTAAGTTTTAGAAAACCTTTTTCTGTCATCTTATCCAGGAAATCAGCTGTTTTGATTTTGTGCTTTGCAGCGAGTTTAGACGTGGTAAGTTTAGACAAAGTATTACTTTCTTCATCTATTTCAATTTCTTTAGAACTAGAGTCATTTTTAACTTCATCTAAGCTAATCCGGACTTCTTCGCTAATCCGAATAATACGCTGCGCTTCTTCATACGCATCTTTAAAAACTTCATCATCTTCATACTTACGAACTGAAATGCCCATTTCATTGTTATTGACCTGGCTAAATTCATAGAGGTTTAAACTGGAAATAATACATTCCGATTCATTGAGATAGCACTTTGCATGCAGGTTTTTGCAGAAACTCAAACGGACATAGTCCAGTTTTTGAATCCATTTGATTTCTTCAGGATGCAAATCACTTTTGCTATAGACAATGCGAACATCAATTTTTAACCGGTCTTTGTCTTCCAATAATTCTTTAATATGGTCATTGAGACGCAAATATGGACTGATTAAAATTAAACGTTCTTTGGCATTTTTGATGAGTTCTTCTAAGAAAAACGTAGGATTTCTTGCCATTATTTGCATAGCTTTGCACTTTGCTACAGCCTGAGCGGAGCTCTTTTTCAAAATCTGAATCAGCAAAAGTGTGCGCGCTTAAACCTAAAAGACCGATAGACAATAGAGATTTATACATAGTGTTATTCAGTATGATTTTGAGCTGAATAATACATAGCCGCTAGTATAAGTAAATAGAACTTGTGCTTATTAAACTGGATAACAACCAAATATCGTGATGACCAAATATTAAAAAGCTGAAAAGGAGTGTCCAGAAAGCAGTTCTGGAATAGCTTTAAACTAAGAATGAATCAAGCTCGATCCAGATTCAGTTGCAAGAGGACCAAATCACGCCATTGCCCAAACTTCTGTCCGACTTGCGGCATATAGGCAGTTTGAACGAAACCCAGTTTTTCATGCAGACGAATCGATGAGGTGTTTTCAGAGTCAATCGCTGCGACCATGATATGCAATTTCTGTACTTGAGCCTGTTCAATTAAATACTGCAATAATTTAGAACCTAAACCTTGTCCTGCATAATCTGGATTTAAAAAGATGGAATGTTCTACCGTCTGTTGAAAGCCCTGAATACTACGAAACTGATCATAACAGGCATAGCCAGCAATGACTTGATTTTGAGTATCTTCAACCACAAAAACCGGGAAATTCTGATTTTTAAGCTGTTTAAACCAGATTTTGAAATAGTTTAAATCAAAGGCCGTTCTGTTCCAGGTCGCAGTACCATAGAGTACTTCCTGATTATAAATCTCGAGGATAGTTTCAAGATCATGTTCGGTCGCAGGTCGAATATCAAAATCAGGCATATTCTTGTTCTAGTAGAGGTGAGCTGAAATCACAGTTTAAAAAAAGCAGAACCGGAGTTCTGCTTTTGATGATACATCAATTAGAAATGATATTTCACAAGTGCGCTGACGTCATTTTGGTCTACGCCTTTATAACCATATTTATTGTTCCAAACTGAATGTTCGATACCTACATAAAGTTTAGTGTCTGGAGAGATATGTTTACCTACATTCCATTTGTACTGGCTAGTCCAGTTCAATTCACTAGCATGGGTATCTTCAGCCGTTGACCAATCCAGGAATGCATCAACAAGGAAATCTTCAGTACCTAACTTAAATGGTACTGCGTAAGTGATGGTCATTTGATAATCATCTGCAGTGTTATCATTGTCAGCTTTGTAGAAGTTAATGTTTGCATATTGTGTATATGGAACATTTAAAGCAAAACCAACACCATACAAATAGTTATTAAAGCCTTCGCCACCTTCCCAAGTTGTCGCAACGAGTACGTCCTTGATTGGACCAACTTCAAGTTTAGTTCCTGAAACTGCACTTAAGCTTAAACGCGGTGCAACCTCAAAATAGGTACTATTACCTTCTGGATCATTGTTAGTACGATCAGCGAAAGCAAAGAAATCACCATATTTTAAACCGGCCGCATATTCAGCAGTAACCGTTGTTTGATCAAGCTTTTCATCTTGAGTGAGAAATGGTGATTTATAGTTTTCACCATAAAGACCTGTAACGCTAAAGTCCTGCCAAACTGGTTTTGCTTGAGAAAATGCTGCAGTTGAAGCCAATGCACAAAGTGCCGCAAGTTGTGTAAATTTCATTTAAATCTATCCCCCCGAGAAAGCAGAATAAGCATACAGATTAATAAGTAAAAATAAAGTTAAAAGTGATTGCTGACTTAAATATATTTCAGCCCTCATGAGTTGAATGAAGACGATCATCTTCCTCAGTTTTCATTGCTTTTCGCTGATACTTCTTTAAATTATTATTTTTTAAATAAAGTTGAATATGTAGTGCCTTAAAAGGCTGAATGTATAACTAAAAATATAAAATCACTTCAATTCAGGATGATTAACTTAGAAAATCAGTAAAAATAGGGGGATATACAGATTGTTTAGTAATTAATTTGGGCCTGAGGCTGAACAGCTTTGTTCTTTTTGTGTAATGAAGCTACTTTTAAAATCTCAAATAACCCTCGTTTTATAAGCCTATTCTCGGCATCGTAAAATAAGAGGGATCGGTCTTATATTTCATTAAAAAAATTATTTTGCAGGTTGTTATTTTAAAATGACGAAAGAGTATTTTTCCCGGTTATGCAAAAGCAACTAAATAATGATAAAGCAAATGATCTATTCAGGACTGTAAGGCTGACTAGGCGCTGATCTTATAAGATAAATTATTAGATAAAAGTGAGTTAATTTCTATAAAAAATACTTTTAATTTCTCTTTTTTTAGGTTTCTTGATCGAGTGTTATTTAAGCGATTTATCTGCTTGGCCAAAAAATATTTCAAGTTAAATCGTGTGAAAGGTTATGAAATTTCCGTTTGAAAAATCCTGCATTTTTGAGCTGAGTAAGCAGTTGTCACAATGGATTATTCTTTTGCTAAAAAACCAAAATATCACTTGCATATTTCCCAGATACAGCCGATATTCAAGATATAAGGACACGATTCTGCAGACTCAAAAATGTGTTCATCATTCAAAATGGAGGGTGTGATTCCAATCATTTGAAGAAGTGAAATGCGATGCGAAACAGCAAGCTACAAACGTGCCAAGATAAAAAATTTTGCACTCAAAAGTTACAAAGATTGAGGATGGTAATATATGAATATTGAACTTCGTACCGATAACCACATTCAGAATAGTGATCGTTTAATTACTTATGTACGGGAAGAATTAAATCAAGAATTCCAGCGCCACAGCGAACGTATTACCCATTTTTCAGTCCATCTCAGTGATGAAAATGGCGCCAAAGGCGGCGATGACGATATTCGCTGTATGATTGAAGCGCGTCCTGCAGGCTTGAAACCTGTCGTAGTCAATCACCGTGGCCATAATGTCGATACTGCGATCCATGGTGCAATTGACCGACTGAAACGTAGTCTGGAACATGTGATCGAGAAAAAAGACAATGTTCGTCCTGGTGCTCTCGACCTAGCAGACACAGATACTGCGGATATCGAAGAGTAAGCCGAACCGATTTGAAAAAGCCCTGCGGGGCTTTTTTCGTATTAAACAAAAATATAGTTATGAGAAGCACAACAAATCCTGCTTTATTCGGCATAATAGTCGAAAACGAATCAAAGTGAGCTCCATCATGTTAACTGCGCAACAACAGCTTTTTGTGCAAGCACTCGAAGAATTAAATCTGGACCAGGTTAAACAGCTGCTGGCAGATGGACTCAACCCGAATTTTATTGATCATGACAAAGGCCCGGTGATTTCGGTCTGGTCAGATGGCCTGTTCAAATGGTGGGAAGAGGTGTGTGAACTGTATGAAGCCGGTACACCACTTTCAGAAGATGAGAAACAGGCACGTTTGGCGGTACATTTACAGATTCTGGAAGAACTGATCCAGGCCAAAGTGAATCTGCATCTGTGGGATGCAGAAGAAATTTATGGCCCGCTCTGGGATGCCGCGAGTGCCGCATGTGCACCGGCTGTACAGCGTTTACTGGATGAAAAAGTCGATCCAAATAGCAAAGATGAAGATGGCATGACTATTTTATCTTCAATTAGTGATCTATTCTTTGATTGTGATTTTGATGAAATCAACTGGTCAGAAGCTTTAGACGAAGAAAAACAGACGCTAGAACTGCTTCGCAAGCATGGCGCAAAAATGACCAAAGAACTCAGTTAAATTTTAATAAAGAGCTCCAACATGACAACATTAAAAACCTTGGGTTTGATTGCACTGGCCGGTTGTAGTGCACAGCTTTTCGCAGCAGATTTTGAATTTGATCGACCAGGTGAGGGTCTGAGTACTGGAATTACTCCAGTCGGAAATGTCGCTTGGGAGCAAGGCTTGCCTACAGCGCGTTATAGCAAGTCGGGCGATCAGACCGTGACCACACTCAGTGCAGATATGTTGTTACGTACCGGACTCAGTGATGATCTGGAATTGCGTTTAGGTTGGGCTGGCCCGACCTGGACCCAAGTGAAATCCAATGGCCAGACCGAAGAAGATGATGGTCTGGGCGATGTTAGTATTGGTCTGAAAAAGGCCATTGATTTGGATGATGACAAACTCAGTATGGCTTTGCTGGCCGAAGCCATCATTGCAACAGGCAATGCCGGTTTCACTAATGAAGAAGATATTTACAGCTTGGGTTCTGTCGTGTCGTATCAATATAATGACTTGGTCAGTACCGCATTGACCATGCGTTATGAATGGCAGGACAGCAACTGGGCAGTGTCTGCGATTCCTTCTCTAGGCTACCGCATTACTGATCGCTGGTCAGGTTATTCTGAACTGATTTACCGTAAAGCTGAAAGTGTCGATAATCAATACGCGCTCGGTACCGGGGTTATGTATGCCTTAAACGACCGTGTCCAATTGGATGCGAATGTCGGTGTAGATCTGGATGGTGCAGATCGAAGTTACTTCTCAGGCCTAGGTTTCTCTGTGCTGTTCTAAGTTATTCAACTCACAGATGATGAAATACTCGCAGTTCCCGACCTGGGGGAAAATGCTTGCCCCGGTTATTTTGGGAAGCACCTTGTTCAGCAGTCCTGCTCAGGCGGAAACTGCATTGTTGTCTGCCGAGCAGGCTTTTCCTGTGAGCGTGATCTCCACCAGTCAGCAGCAGGCTGAACTGAGTTGGCAGATTCCAGACAACTATTATCTGTATCAGCATAAAATTGAAGTCCGGCAGGGCAACCAGCCGGTGTCGTTTGAGTTGCCACCCGCTGAAGATTTATATGATGATAACTATGGACATACCCAGGTTTATTATCAGCAGTTAAAGTTTCAAATTCCGACTCAGGCGGGGCAATCCTATCAGGTCAGCTGGCAGGGCTGTGCCAAAGACCGGATCTGTTATCCGCCACAAACCATTCAGTTCAAGACCGATTTGTCCGGTCTGGTGCAATTCGAAGCTGCCGGATCAGGAGCAAAGCGTTTACTTGATCTGAATACTTCATCACTGCAACACAATACCCTGTTTAATACAGTGGATTCCTCAGAATCTACAGCAGATGAAATCTCTGCATCAGCCAACACACAAACCGAACCTTATGCAGCACAAGACCAGAAATGGTCAGCCCAGTTGCTTGAGCGCTCTTTGGGCTATGGGCTTTTACTGTTCTTCGGCTTGGGAATTTTACTGGCTTTCACCCCGTGTTCCTTGCCGATGCTGCCAATTCTGACCTCGTTGATCGTACGTGACAGTAAAGGTCTGAAAGCCTGGATGATTGCACTGACTTTTGTCAGCAGTATGGCCGCTGTCTATGCAGTACTTGGCCTAATTGCGTCTTCAGCTGGTCTGAACTTCCAGCGCTGGTTGCAGCAACCGGGAACCCTGATCGCATTTAGCATCCTGTTTGTCCTGTTTGCGCTGAATCTGTTTGGCCTGTTTGAAATCAAATTGCCGCAACGTCTGGTTCATCGTCTGGATCGGGCACAGGCCATGCAGCAGGGAGGTAGTCTGGTCAGTGCCGGCGTTATGGGCATGATTTCGGCGCTTCTGGTGGGACCATGCATGACCGCACCACTGGCAGGTGCATTATTGTTTATTTCCCAGACGCAAAGTCAGTGGCAGGGGGCTTTACTGCTGTTTACCCTGGGTTTTGGAATGGGGACGCCTTTATTACTGGCCAGTATTCTGGGTGCACGGATTCTGCCTAAAGCCGGGCACTGGATGAATCAGATCAAAGTGCTCTTTGCCTTTATCATGCTGGCGCTGGCGCTGTATTTTATTCGCCCACTGATTTCAGAAGCCGCTTTACAATGGTTATCCCTAGCTTTGGGTATGACCTTCGTGGCTTATGTGCTGTTCCGGATTTTCTGGCATCGTACCGGTTTGAGATGGCTATATATCCTGTGTCTGGTACTGGCCGTGCCCTATATCGCTTATAGCCAATATCAGCACAGTCAGCGTTTTTTTGTGGAGCAGGCGAGCACAGAAGCCAAGTGGCATGTGGCACGTAGTGCAGCAGAATTTCAGCAGATTTTGGACAGGGCACCACAAGGGCAAAAGATTATTATTGATGTCTACGCCGACTGGTGTGTTGCCTGTCAGCCGATCGAACATCGTATTTTAAAATCTGCAGCGGTACAGCAGGCGCTTGCGCCATATTTCCTGATCAAGCTGGATTTAAGCCAATATAATGTCTCTCATCAAGCGCTGTTAAACCAATGGGAAATTCTCGGGCCGCCGACGTATTTATTCTTGAATGCGCAGCAGCAGGAAATTAGGGGTTTACGTTTAACCGGTGCTTTTAGCGAGGCAGAATTGCTGGCACAGCTGCAAGCACTGGCTCAAAGTGAAAATCCATAATTTAGTTCTTAAAAAAAGCTGAACCCGTTTAAGAAACCTGCATCTGTGCTGGCACCGGTTCAGCATAGGCTTTGACCAGATTAAGCCCACCGGCTTTGGCCTGATAAAGCGCCTGATCGGCCTGACTTAATAACTGTTGCGGGCGTAATTCCGCGCTAGAAATGGCAATCCCGAAACTGGCGGTCACCGGGATCAGCTCACCCTCATCACTGAAAATCTGCAACTGCTGAATGGCGATGCGGCAGCGTTCAGCCACTTGTTCGGCTTTTTCCAGACTGGTATTTTTAAGCACCAAAATAAATTCTTCCCCGCCAAAACGGCCGACTACATCACTTTCGCGCAATTGCTGGTTCAGCACGGCGCTCACTTCGACTAAGGTTTCATCGCCCTTATTATGGCCATAGTGATCATTAATTTTCTTGAAATGATCCAGATCTAATAGCACTAAAGCATAATTGGGAGTGGCTGCGGCATTCAGTTTATCCAGACATTGGTTGATGCTACGGCGGTTAAACAGGTTGGTGAGCGGATCAATCTGACTCAGCTGTTTGATCAGCTGCTCGCGATGACGCCATTGGCTCAGCAGAATCTCGAATAACACCATGCAGACGGCCAGAATTGGCAAAATGAAATACAGCATCGATAACAGCCAGAAACCATTATAGAAAAGCTTGTCATCGATATTAAATAGCGGTGAATAAGGCAATTGATGACTGAAACTTAAATAGGCGCATCCGCCCAGAAAAATGGAGGCGGGAATCAGCATGCTATACACCAGCGTGCGATGAAACAGCACCAGACCGACCATAATTAAGCAGACGTAAGCGGTGGTAGCGACCGGACTGATCACGCCGACAATATAGGCATCCCGGCATAGCGAACCCACAAAGGTGCCGACTGCCAGATAGGGCAGATAACGTTCCACCAGACGGTTGCCCTGAAATTTATAACAGGGAAAAATCAGGAGAAATAGAATTACCAGAAAGCTGCTGTTCAGAGTAATTTGTGTATAGACCCGTTCTAGATGAACATATTGCCAATATTCGGGATTTAATAACACGAAAATATCCCAGCCGAGCCAGGTCAGATGTACTCCGCATCCCAAGGTCAGCATCAGGATGCATTTCTTCAGGATGCGCCAGTTCATCACGACTTCATCTTCGACCAGATATTTCTTGATTCTGTGTCTTAGCACTTTTTCTAATACAGGCGATATTCGCTTCATGGTCCCGGTCTGACTTTAATTGTTATGGCAGATTTTTTTTAAGACTTATTGGATATTTATAACTTTATTTACACAAGATAACATAAGTTTGAATGCTTGATAAACAACAATATTTAAAACATTTTTGTGATTTAGTTGATATCTGATCTGCTCAGTCTTTGCCGATAGCGCAAGTGATCCAGGCTATGTCAAAGGGTCTTAATCAAAATTAAAGAGGTTAAGAGGTATACAGTTTTGTTCTAAATTCAGGATGATGTGTTTTATTTGTACTAATTATTTCAATATAGTCAATCGTTAAAATGGCTGCATTGTTAGAAACAACCAAAGATAAAGAGCGAAGCCATGAAAGTTTTACAGATTGATTCCAGTATTTTAGGAGATGCTTCTATTTCGCGTCAGTTGACTCAGGCTGTGGTGGAACAACTGCAGCAAAAATATGCTGAGGCCATTGAAGTTGAGTATCTGGATCTGGCTGCACAGCCTATTCCTCATCTTACCGCCGAAATTTTAATGGGCCAGAATGCAGAACAAACGGCATTGGGCGAGGAAATTTTAGATCAATATTTGCAGGCAGATATCGTGGTGATTGGTGCAGCGATGTATAACTTCGGTTTGCCATCGACCCTAAAAGCCTGGATTGACCGGATCTGTGTCGCGGGACGTACTTTTAAATATACCGAACAAGGTCCTGTGGGTTTGGCGGGCAATAAGAAAGTGTATATTGCCAGCAGCCGTGGTGGTGTCTATGGCGAGCAAAGCCCGGCTGATTTTCAGGAGGCTTTCCTGAAAACCGTGTTTAACTTTACCGGTGTGAATGATATCGAAGTGATTCGTGCTGAAGGAGTGAACATGGGCGAAGCGGTTAAAGCCCAAGCATTGCAAACTGCATTGCAGCAAGTTCAGGCCATTTAAAACCTAAAACCTCTTTTCAAAGGGTCAGCTACGGCTGACCTTTTTTATATGCTAAATCATGCTTAATCTCGGTCCAGACGATGGGCAAATTTTGCAAGATCACTCAGTGCCTGTTTAGCTTCATCGAACCAGGCACTGAACATCTGAAAGTTATGCCACATACCGGTATACAGTTTAAATTCGACCTCGACACCCGCCTGTTCCGCTTTTTCTTTAAAACGGCTAGCATCATCCAGCAGAATTTCCTTGGAACCTACCTGAATATGAATCGGTGGCAAACCGGTTAAATCGGCAAAAAAAGGAGAAACTTCCGGATCACCCCGATCAATTGAACGCGGTACATAATATTCAATCCCGGTTTGAACTGTTTCCAGAGACAGCAGGGCATCATGCTTCTGGTTATAACGTAAAGATTCACTGGTCAACGTTAAATCCAGCAGTGGAGACAGCAGAATCAAACCGCTAACTTGGGGACGATCTTCTTTTTGCAGTTTGAGTGCCAGCGCCAGCGCCAGATTGGCACCGCACGAATCGCCGGACAGAATGATATCTTTGGCCTGAACACCTTGATCTAGCAGCAGATTATAGACATCAAACAAGGCTTCCAAGGCTTCAGGATAGGCAGATTCGGGTGATAGCGGATAATCGACATGCAGCACCTGCATCTGGGTTCGAGCCGCAATTTGAGTCATAAAGGCGCGATGGGTATTTAAAGAACCTAAGTAAAATGCGCCGCCATGAATATGAAAAATCAGCTGGGTCGATTCCTGCTGCGGCTTAATTTCTTCCGCGCGCAGTCCGGCCAGTCGGAGCGAGCGAATCTGTACCGTTTTATCCTGAGGGAAAAGTTTGCACATCTGTTCCAGAGCAATACGCATCGAACTCGGTGGAAGACTGAATCTGCTCGGGGCACGAATGGCCGTTTTTAAAAAGCTTTCTGTAATTAATTGTTTCGTTAGCGGGCTTATCTTCATCTTCCTTCCATCTTTTTGTGCTTTTATTGATCGTGTAGATTATTTACCAACCATATTTACAAGGTTACACTAAATAGTCACACCTAAAAATTGAAAAATTGTTGTGACTTTTTAATACTACATGGGTCTATTTTCAGACTAAGGAAATGAAGAAAAATGAAAAAAATAGCGCTTACGTTAGGACTACTAGGCTTATCTGCACTGGCTAATGCCGCGGATCCTTTAAATGGCACGGTATGGAAAACCATTGATGATAAAACCAAGCAGCCGAAGGCGATGGTTAAATTCACTGAACAAAAGAATGGTACTTTGTCAGCCAGCATTCAGTCGGTGTTAACTCCAGGTGAAGAAAATGCCTGCAAGAAATGTGAAGGTCCATATCACAACAAATCTCTGAAAGGCCTGACCATTGTTAAAGGTCTGAAAAATGCTGGTGGTACCAGTTATGACAGCGGTTCGATCCTAGATCCGCAATCTGGTAAAACCTATAAGTTGAAAGGCCAGCTGGCAGACGGTGGCAAGAAACTTGAGCTACGTGGTTTCATCGGCGTAGCGGCATTGGGTCGTAACCAGACCTGGATTCGTGCCAACTAATTTATTTTAAGCAGATATACAAAAGCCTGACCGATGTCAGGCTTTTTTTATGAGTGTTATTCAATACATGATATTAGCGGGCTAAGCCACGATAAGCTGTTTCATCAAAACCGGCAATAAATCCTGTAGAGGTCGCCAAGATTGGACGTTTAATTAAACTGGTATGGGTAGTTAATGCATTAATTAATGCATCTTCACTCGACAGGGCGGTTAGTTGCTCTTCTTCACTAAGTTTACGCCAGGTGGTGCCTTTCTTGTTCAGGACCACATCCTGACCCAAGGCATCCAGCCAGGTTTTGATGGTTTCAGCATCGATGCCCTGTTTTTTATAATCATGAAATTCATAACTCAGACCTTGCTCAGTCAGCAGATCAAAGGCTTTTTTCATCGAACTGCAATTTTTAATTCCGTAAATTTTTAACATAGCTGCCCTCTAAAAAATTTAAATCATGAACTAGCTTAACCAAATTGGCAGCAGCAGACCATGCAAAAGCAAATGAAAAAAAAGAAAAAATTTTAAATAGCAGAAAAGTCATGTCATCAAAATGACATCAAGCAGCTTTAACATGAGCAGCAAGAAAAAGAACAATCTAAATAATAAGAAAAATAAAAATTTGGGAATGATAGAAATAGAAAACCCGCATTTAATCATCCTGATCATGCGGGTCTCAATCCAACGTCCAATGTCACATCCATGCAAAACAAGCTAAATCTATAGTCTGTTTTATTTTCGTCCTACGGCGTCCTGTCCTTATGTTGTCGTCCTGACATGTCCTTGTGCCGTAGCGCTATAATGCTATGTTATTACATTGAGATAAACCCAAAAAATACGTCATGTCATGTAAGAGATAAGCCTTAATTGAGTGAACAACTGTTCACTCAATTAAATAATCCAGATTATAGTTTGTAGTCGATAATCACGGGGGCATGGTCGCTAAACCATTGTTCTTTATAGACCCAGGCATTAATGGTGCGCTCTTTCCAGTCCGGAGAGCAGGCATGATAATCAATCCGCCAACCAACATTCTTGGCACGCGCCTGTCCACGGTTTGACCACCAGGAGTATAATTCGGCTTCTTTGCGGACTTCACGGAAAGTATCGACATAACCAAGCTCATCGTAGATATGATCTAGCCAGGCACGTTCGTGCGGTAAACAGCCCGAGGCTTTCTGGTTACCCGACCAGTTTTTAATATCGATACGTTTATGCACGATATTGTAGTCACCGCAGACAATCACCGATTTATTTTCATCGCGCCACTGTTTCAGGATTTTTGCATATTCTTCCAGAAAGTGATCTTTACGCGCTTGCGCTTCATCACCCGATGAACCCGAAGGCAGGTACAGGGAACAGATCTGTACAGTTTGTTCTAGACCCAAGTCAAATTCAGCGGCAATAAAACGGCCTTGTGAATCGGCTAGTTCAAAACCCAGGCCATCGGTCAGAGACACAAAAGGCAGACGGCTATAAATGGCCGTACCGGCATAACCCGGACGCTCGGCAGGAAACAGGTGCGTGTACCAGCCTTCAGGCTTGAATTTATCGGTCCACTGCGCATGCGTGATCCGGCTTTCCTGCATGCAAATCACGTCGGCATCCGACTGTTCCATCCATTCTAATAGACCTTTGGTGACAGATGAGCGTAAGCCGTTGACATTAATTGAAACGACGCGAAGAATTTTTTGATCACCTGGATAGCTACTCTTTGGTATCATGCGCAAGTCTTACCTTAATTAATGGATTTAGGAGCACCTCATGTCAACGCCAGCTCAGTTTAACCCACAAGCTTTTATCGAACTCGCATTATCACGCGGTGTGCTTAAATTTGGTGAGTTTACTTTAAAATCGGGACGTGTGAGTCCCTATTTTTTTAATGCGGGTCTGTTGAATGATGGTGAAGCCTTGACACTGCTGGCTTCTGGCTATGCTGCAAAACTGATTAAATGTGACCATGTTGAAGTGATTTTTGGACCTGCCTATAAAGGCATTCCTTTTGTGGCAGCAACTGCTGTGGCTCTGTCGCAAAATCATGGGGTAAGTGTGCCGTGGGGTTTTAATCGCAAGGAAGCCAAAGACCATGGCGAGGGTGGCGTATTGGTCGGTGCTTCTGTAGAAGGTAAAAAAGTCTGGATCATTGATGATGTGATTACCGCAGGCACAGCGATTCGTGAAGTCGTCACCATCCTGAAAAATGCCGGTGCGCAGATTGCGGGTGTGCTAGTTGCATTAGACCGTCAGGAAAAAGGTCAGGGCGAACTGTCTGCGATTCAGGAAGTGCAGCAAGAGCTTGAGATTCCTGTACATGCCTTAATTACCATGAAAGATTTAATGGACTATCTGGAAGCGAAAGGCGACCTAGCAGCTTTGGCGAAAATGGAAGATTACCGTGTTAAATATGGGATCTAAGCCTAGATTGGCATAGAAAAGGAAGCTTGAGCTTCCTTTTTTTGTAGATGTTCAATTTGCTAAACATTTGAAATTTATTATCTCTGTCTATTCTTGTAAGCATTGGCTTACATCAATTCCAGCACTTTGCGGCTGTTTTGAATAGTGGAAATTTCCTATGATAGCTTTAACAGGAACAGGAGGTTCCACACAAGAATAACAATAGATAAATACAAGGAAAGTAAGGTACGACAGGAGTTATACCAAGCGAACCCATACGGAAAGCCCCTGGCAGGATGCTAGGGGTTTTTCATTTTTATCTTTTATAAAGTCTAACTGAGCAGCAGTGATTCAGAAACATGATTCTTAAAAATTCACTTTTGATGAGCTAAACAGACAATCAGAAAACCTTTCACCAAAATTATGAATCTTCAGTGCTAAAAAAAGCACCTGAAGGTGCTTTTTCTTATTGCTGGGCTAAATTATAGCGCAACGATATTGATCGCATTTGGACCTTTTTGACCATCAACCACGCTAAAAGAAACGCGTTGACCTTCAAACAAAGTTTTGAAACCAGAACTGCTGATTTCTTTGAAATGAGCAAAAACGTCAGGACCTGATTCTTGTTGAATAAAACCAAAACCTTTAGTTTCGTTAAACCATTTTACTGTACCGGTAACTGTAGTAGACATAATATAACCTGTTAAATTTTAATAATTTTAGTCATGCAAATGACTATGGATAACTTGGAAAAACAACAAGAATTGAAATAAAGATCTGAAAAAACGGAGGATTATAAATAATACTGCGGCACTTAAAGAAGCTTAACTAAACAACGCTTTTTTCTAGTTAAAGACAGCATAGCCTAAATCAGAAAATATTCAAGTTTTTTATATTTATTATTTATTTTTCTTATAAAAGTGGCTCCATTCTTGTTTTTTAAAGAATTTCAAGCTGTTTACTTGAGCTTTATCGGTTGTATTTAAGCTTTAACCAAGCTAAACAATAAATACACGTTGTGTTTGTGTTACTTTATGTTAATCAAAATCGTTCAGTACCCAGCAAGATTTTACTAAGTCAGTGTATTTTATAACTTTGGGTAAATTAGTATTTGTAGTTTTAAGATAGTTATCGTCATTGTTTGTGTATAAAAATCCACCTATATTAAAATTCAATTGGAAAAATTAACTATAAGAATTTCTTGATTTTAATTTAAAACCAAATACGAGTGAGTCTCATGGATTACTGGAACAGTGTGTTACTTATATCCATCATCACCATGGTTGGACTGGCCATGATCATCCTGTTCGTCGGATGTAAAATGTGGAAGAACTTGGTGGTCACTTTACTGATTGCCACCTTGATTGGTTTTCTGATTGTATGTGCAATCAATTTTGTTTTTGGCGATCGTCTTCAATTTCTATGGGGTGCCCCTGAAACTGGTGATAGTAATTTTATGCTGGAAATGGGGCTGCTGAGCCTGTTAATTGGCGGTGTAAGTACCTTTATCATTATGTTAGGCACTTTGGTTGCTAAAAGTAACAGTGGAAATCAAGGCGATGAAGACTAGTTTTTCGCAAAATAACAAGTGTCTTAATGAGCGGGAAAGTACAGAAAAGCATTGCATGTACAGTTCATAGGCTTAAAAAATCTTTCTCAGTCAAATGTATAGTGCCATAGCGCTACGGGACATGAATGGCGTTTCACATCCCGTAGCTGCATAATTTTCTGTATCAAAAATTTAGAACATCATTCTTAGACCTGCACCATAGATCCAGCCTTTTTCTGAATCAGAACTTTGCTGCCAGGCTGTCTGTTGGTTGCCTTTACTATATTCATAACCCACTTCCAAATAAGGCATGAGCTTTTTGCTCAGTTCATAGCGTGTTTCCAGGCCCAAGGTGGCATGACTAAGGCCGGTTTTTTTCGCATTAGCTGCCTGATCATTCAGGATGACATCCAGTTCGACAAAGGGTTGCATAATCAGTTTCTGAGTCAGTAACAGGTCACGCTCTGTTTTCAGTTTTAATCCGACAAAGTCATCTTCACCAACATAGACATGAGCATCCGTTTCGAAAAAGTAGGGAGCCAGGCCATGTAGCCCAAATACTGCATCGAAGCGCTCGTTCTGCTGGTTTATAGAAGGCTCGGCTAAATTTTCCTGTCGATAGCGCACCCCGGTCTGCACATCCCAGAAATCAGAAATATTTCGGCTATACAACACTTTGGCATCATATTCGGCCTGACGGGATTCATGTTTGTCGGCTTCTAGCTTGAGGAAAATTTTATTTTCATCCGTGCCGACTCTGGCCTGGTTCTTGGACTTGAATGCTCCATTTCCCTCTGAACTATGCTGCCATTTCTGGTCCAGAATAATCTGGCTATAAATCTGTGCGCCATGTTCTTTACGATGATCATGTTCGCTGGCAGAACTGACTGAATTTTGTGGTGTGTTCAGCGCCTGCTGTTGATGCAATAACTTTGGTGGCGGTTGATGAGAAACGGCATTTGCTGTTTCAGTATGCTGTGCGTGGTCATCAGCCATGTTTTGCATGGCATGATATCCGCTATGATGCTGATGTTCATTATGACCCGTATGCTCGCTAGAAGCTGCCGCAAAAATACTCAGACTGCTTAGGGTAAGCGCACTGCTAAGCACTGACTTTACAAAAAGATTAGTGATGTGCATGGCTTTCTCCTTGGGCAGCTGCTGGCTTTGACGGCGTTTTTTGTGAAGAAGGGTGAGATGCTTGATCTTCGTCAACCTGTGCCACAATCAGCTTGTTCATCATGCCGGCACTCATGTGATAGAGCAGATGGCAGTGAATCGCCCATTCTCCCAGTTCATCTGCTGTGAGCAGGGTGGTCACCGTTTTCCCGGGCGGCACAATCACGGTGTGTTTATTTGGCATATTTGCAGCAGACTGACCATTTTCCAGCTGCATAAACATGCCATGCAAATGCATCGGATGGGCCATCATGCTGTCATTGATAAATTTCAGCCGGATCCGCTCGCCATATTTCACCTGAAGTGGCTCGGCATCACTGAATTTTTTACCATTCATGGTCCAGATATAGCGCTCCATAGTTCCACCCAGACGAATCACCAGTTCACGTTCTGCTGCGCGGGTATCAGGTTGCGGTGTCAGGGCTTTGAGGTCTTGATATTGCAAGGCTTTGTGCCCTGCAGGCGTAGACATATTGGCCCAGCCCTGAACAGGCTGATTGGTTCCGGACATGGCACTATGACTTGCATGCATGTCGTGCTGGGCATGCTGATCATGTTCACTTGTGACAGTCTGCGTGGTCTGACTGCTGTGTGCGTCATGCGACATGTCATGCTGTTCGCCATGTCCCATATCTTCCATGGTCAATAAGGCACGAGGGCGCGGTGTCGGTAATTGAACCGGGGCCGGGGTTTTGCTTGAATCAGTTGCCTGATGCAAACTGCCAATGGCAAAGCCTGAGCGGTCGATCGATTCCGCTTCAATCTGGTAATGCGCTGCAGTGGGTTCCACAATCACATCATAGGTTTCAGCAGTTCCAATCCGGAATTCATCTACAGCGACCGGCTGCACAGCTTGTCCATCGGCGCTGACCACGGTCATTTTCAGCTGGGGAATACGCACATCGAAAAACGACATGGCAGAAGCATTGATGAAACGCAGGCGGACTTTTTCATTGGGCTGGAACTGGCCACTCCAGTTTTGTTGCGGCGTTTTTCCATTGATCAGAAAGGTATAACCGGTAACATCAGATAGGTCGGTTTTCAGCATACGCATCTGGTTCCACATCTTGCGGTCTGACCAGGTGGCCTTGAGGCCGTCACGTTTTACCTGCTTAAATACATCGCCAACGGTTTCGCGCTGGTTCTGATAATATTCGGCCGATTTTTTTAAATTGTTCTGAATCTGCTGGCTGCCCTGTTCGTGAAAATCCGACAGCATCACCACATAATCCCGCTCGGTTTGTTCATGTGCAGGTAGCAATGTCTGGGCTTTGGGGCGAATCACCAAGGCGCCATAGAGGCCGTCCTGTTCCTGACCTTTGGAATGTGCGTGATACCAGTAGGTGCCGTTTTGACGAACCTTGAAGCGATAAGTAAAAGACTGTTTCGGTTTGATGCCCTGAAAACCGTTAAATCCGGGGACACCATCCATCAGCCCGGGCAGGAGCAGGCCATGCCAGTGCAGTGAGGTATCCTGATTGTTCAGGTTGTTTTGTACATGAATGACTGCATCATCACCTTCTTCGAATTCCAGCAAGGGTGCAGGGAATTTTCCGTTTACAGTGATACGCTTGACCGTCTTTCCGGTGAGATTGATCGGGCTTTCATCAATGACCAGATGATATTCTTTTACGGCTGCAAACAAGGCAGACGACGAGATGAGACCGAAGCCCAGACACAGGCTTTGACTGATTTTAAGCAACATAACTTAATCCTTAATGAATAAAAAAATTTAAAAATTCAGGATCAAGCTTTGGGTGGGCGCAGGATTTCTTGCCAGTAACCGACAAGGTGCTGGGCATGGTAAGCAGGGAGGAGGGTTTTTTCCGGATAACCGTGATCAGGCACGCTTAACTCGGGCGTTGTAATGGGCAGGCTGGTGACCAAGTTCTGGCAGGCCATAGTGCCATAATCCAGACAATCTGATGACTGCTGGGTGCTGTCACTGACACAGTCCGGCTGAATCAGTTCCTGATCTTGATGATGATCAGTCTTATGCAGCGAGTGAGAAGCAGAGGGTTTTGTCATTTCCAGACAATGAGGATTCGTTTTTTCAGACGGCATAACCAGATGCATGGTGTTTGCAGATGCGACAGACACACTGCTCCAGCCTATGGCAAAAACCACAAGCATCACCAACCAGATCTGTTTGACGAGCCGTATGAGTAAAAGTACACCCTGAAAAAATGCGCTGCATGTTTGAGCAATAAAAGCATAAACGCAGTAACTCAAATTAGCAAATTCTGGACAAGATTATTTTTTAGGTCACCTACATACTACTTTTTTCATAGGTTCAGGTTTCAGTTTCGCACTTTTCGCATTTTTTACAGTCTAGCAGCATCCCGAGTTTTTCTTTACGTCCTTGCTCGGTCATCACCCATGGGCGATTTTGCCATGGCGGGGTATGCCGCACATGCTGGCCATGTCCGCAGGCCAGCTCTGCAACCCAATGCTGTTCCTCATCCAGGTGAAAACCGATAATGGCCTGTTGCATGGCAAACCTCCTGTGGGCTCAATCTGTCTCAGTACCTATATAAAATAAGTCATGCAAAATCACCATAAACAAAAGAATCGACACAAGCTATACTCCTTGCCAAGTCATTTTTTGAAAAAGAGCAGAGACACATGCGCGTACTTGTTGTGATGGATCCCATTGAAAATGTAAACCTGAAGAAAGACTCGACCATGGCGATGCTATGGGCAGCAGCACGTCGCGGGCATGAACTCGGTTATGCATTGCAGCAAGATTTATATATCGACCAGGGCAAGGCCTTTGGTCTGATCGCGCCGTTACAGGTATTTGAAGACTACGATCATTATTGTGAACTCGGCGAAAAACGCAAAGAGTCGATCGCTGCTTATGACGTTGTCTTGATGCGTAAAGATCCGCCTTTTGATATGAACTTTGTCTATACCACTTATATTCTGGAACAGGCAGAGCGCGAAGGGGCATGGATTATCAATAAGCCACAAAGCCTGCGTGACTGTAATGAAAAACTGTTCGCAACCCAGTTCCCGCATCTGCAAGTTCCGACCTTGGTGACTTCGCAACAAAGCCTGATCCGTGAATTTCTCAAAGAACAGGTCGATGTGATTGTAAAACCGCTAGATGGTATGGGTGGCACCGGGATTTTCCGTCTGTATCAGGATGGCATCAACATCGGTTCAACCATTGAAATGCTGACCAATAATGGTACCCAGCCGATTATGGCGCAGCGTTATATTCCGGAAATTGTCGAAGGCGATAAACGCATCCTGATGATTAATGGCGAGCCAGTGCCATATTGTCTGGCCCGTATTCCACAAAATGGTGAAGTGCGCGGTAATCTGGCCGCGGGTGGCCTGGGCGAGGCGCGCCCACTGACTGAAACTGACAAAGCCATTGCAGCAAAAGTAGGGCCGTATCTCAGAGAGAAAGGTCTGGTCTTTGTGGGGCTGGATGTGATTGGAAATTATGTTACTGAAATTAATGTAACCAGTCCAACCTGTATCCGTGAAATTGATGCGCAGTTTGGCACCTCGATTGCGGATGATCTGTTTGCCGTGCTGGAAGCAGGTCAGGCCAATCAGGTTTAAAGGTAAAATCAGGTGAAAGAAGAGTCTGCTTGCAGGCTCTTTTTACCTTTTTTATTTCGGGTAACGCTTAAATAAATATGCCGTCATTACCATGCCCAGCATCGAAAGGCAGACGGTGATAATGGCAAGATTGGCCCAGTATTGAGTGGCAGATATCAGCGCAGCGCTCAGGGTCGGTATAAAAAACTGTGCGCAGGCTGAAATTTGTAAAACCAGACCCACACTGGCCGCTGCTGCATAGGCACGTGGTGCATAGTGCAGGGTAATCGCAAAAACAGTGGTTGGGATCATCCCGCCAATCAGTGAAAACAGCACGGCACTGACAACCTGCAATTCAAATGAGAGCCAGGAATTTGCAGCAAATACCAAGCAACTGCTGCAGAGCATTGCTACAAATCCGGTACTCAATAAGGTGTGCGGTCTATAACCCTGTTGCAGCAACATGCCTGCGCCAAAAGTACCGCCTAGGTTGGCCAGCACGACCATTGAAGCCAGCATCCCTGCGCGTTTTAAGTCTAGCCCCTGTTCGACATACAGCGTAGGCAGGAAGCCCGTGACAGTGATCCATTGACTGCTATAACAGGCAAAAATAATCGCCAGACAGATAATCGATGGGTGGGTCAGGGTAATTTTAACAATCTGCCAGAATGAGGTGTTTTCCGTAGCTGGCTGAGAAGAGTCTGGCTGTGTTACCAAGACAGGTTCAATATTTAAATATTGTTTAATCATGCCAGCAATGACAAGGCACAGGCAGCCCAAAATGGCCCAGATCATTTGCCAGTCCAGATATTCAAGCAGGAGAGGAATCGTCAATACGGCCAGACTGACACCGATGCCCATATAGGAACTCCAGAGTCCCATCTTGAAATTCAGTGTCTCAGCGCGGCTGGTACGTTTTAAAATTGCTGGCGCACACAAGGAAATGGTTAAAAACCCGATTCCTTCCATAAAGCGCAATACATATAAAGTGGCAGGCTGCGTAATCCAAAGCCCGGCAAAACTGCTCAGCCCTAAAATGATTAAGGCCATGATCAGGCAGCGCTTTAATCCCATTTTTTCCGAGAAGGCGCCAATGCATAGCGCAAACAGCATTCCGGCAGCCTGCACCAACGCTAATGAAAAACCAGCCTGGGTAAAACTCAGGTTTAAATCCTGCTGCAATACAGGAATCACGGCCGAAAGTTTGCCGACATGGATCGCAGCCAGATAACCGGCCAAGATAATCCATACATCATGACATGATATTTTTGACATTTATCCGAACTGAGTCCATTTAAAGCATCTGCTTGTACATCAAGCATCATTCATATATAGATATGAATAACATGAAAGTTTTATAAAATTGATAGGATTTAAGCCTAAGCTCATTAGTCGATGATAGGATATGGATTGACCGGGAGTGAGCTGTAAAGGGTTCTAAATAAAGCCCTGTCCGTGGCAAGGTTATTGATAATAGACTTCCGTCATAAATCAAAAAACGTACAATTTATTTGATCTTAAATTAATCAGCAAAATTATTTAATTCAAGAGATAATCCTTGGATGAAATTCAAAGATATTCAAAAATTATCAGACGTTAAGTTTCGTAGGCTTACCGGTGTTAGTTGGGCTACATTTAACCTCATGTTGGCCGAGCTAAATAAGCAGTTACCTCGTCATATTGGTAAAGGACGACCGCATAAATTACCGTTGGAAGATCGTTTGCTCTTATGTATAGAATATTGGAGAGAATATCGAACATTTTTCCATCTTGGTATGAGTTACGGTGTATCTG
>NZ_JBWZQN010000018.1:0-52725 GCF_056724605.1 Prolinoborus fasciculus
CAGCAAAGCTGAATGGCTTGGATCCGTATGCCTATTTAAGTGATGTGCTGAAAAGGCTGCCGACACATAAAGTGACCCAGATTGAAGAGTTACTGCCACACTGCTGGAAACCTAAATCGAATTAAAATTGGTATGGGATTCAGCGGACGCTTACTGATCAAGTGTTAGCACATATCTAATGACGATTTCATTCTGTCGAAGTTACAAACCAACAGGTCAATTCAGCCAAGGAGTCCATTCATTTTTACTTTATCTATCTGTTATTGTTATAGATATAAATGTAATATTTATTGGTAGTTATATTATCTATAATAATAGAAAAAACCGCCTTATTGTATGAACAACCAACATAGCCTAGCCGCATAATCCAACTTTCAAACTCTCGACAAGGCTATTAGATTTTAAGATTTGTTAATTACGATAGTTAAGTCATAAAGTTCTATTTGCGCTTCTTGTAGACCTTTATTCCTTTTACAACTTTTTTTTGGGAAATTGGTGTAAGTGTAAAATATTGAAATCTATGGCTTACTTCATAAAACCACTTATACACCATTTCATTTGTGGTCTCTTTAACTGGCTGTAAATTATTAAAATTGATAATTTCCCATTGTGTTGGAATTTCTTGTATACCAACTTTTGCAATGTCATCCTCACAGTTCTGATTATATCTATCAAATACAGCTTCTAATTTTGAAAAATACTTCTGCTTAAAAGTATGCCCTAAAATTTCTGAGGACTGGTCATACTCGACATAGTGTGTGTCTAATGAAAATAAAATCTTAAATTGATACTCTCTTTCCCCAATATCCACATTTTGAAAAACACACCAATGGCCTAGATAAGCATAGATTTTTGACCCTTCTGATTTTTTCAGTAAATCAATTGCATTACGGACTTCAGAATCTATGGCTCCAAAATTTTCAACAAAATTAGAACATTTCACTTTAAATCTGATAAAAATATGTGTCCCATCAAAGCCTTTATGTTCAGACCAGTAATTTATATAAGACCGATAAGCTTTTTTACTTTGAGCTTGCTGGGAAGTTAATGTTGCTTGAACTATGCTGTTTTTATTTTTTACTATCAGCATACTTTTTATGTAGTTACATCGATTCAAGGATCCATACCCTTTTTTCAGTAACTCTGGAGCACTCTCTAGAAGCTCCCCCAAATCGTTTAATAAGATATAACGAATATTTTCTATTAGTTGTGATCTTTCCTCATAAGGGGATACGACCTGTGTATGAAACCTATCTCTATTGATTAAAATTGATTTGATAGCAACATAAAGGGTTAAGACTCTAATACTAAATATAAAGCCATATTTAGCAAAAATTGCACTTAAACCATCAAAATGTGTTTTTAGATCAACAAATTCAAAGAACAATTCATATAGCTGATTAAGGTCTGTTCCTACAGATCTAGTCCCTCCGTGCGCTGGCTGAGAAATACCTTGCCTCCATTCTCCTACAATATAGACGAACATCTCTGTTTTCATGAGAAAATCGAACGACTCATTTGCAAAGTCTGCTGGATAAGTTCTTTGCAAATCATTTGCCAAAAAACCATAACAGGTTTCAATTTCCTCTAATTTTTTTTTCACCATTTGAGTCAGAGTGAACTTTTTAGCGATCGTACTGAAAAAATTTATTGTGCTACTTTTAGGCTTTTTTACAACCTTACGCTTTGTCTTGAAGCTTTTTGTATTAAATGGAATCAGTTCGTTTTTAGGATCAGGATAGTAATGTGCATTACCACCAGGTAACTCTTTGCCTGCAACCATGACCTTAAATAAATTAGTCTGATTCGCCATGTAATTCAGTGTAAATCGTACAAAATTAGTATAGCGCGCAGAATCTTTCCTCAACATTCCCTCGGTCACAAGATTAGACCATTGATGATTTTCTACACGTTGCACATAAGGATGAGTAATTGTAATTTGACCTGGGTATGAACTATTTCTTTCATAATCTGTCAGCTCATTAAAGGTGCTATACCAAACTTTCTGAATTTGAGACGCCATCATTGATAAGGTGATGTGATCTTTATTCTTGAAGATGAAAATTCCAAAAACATTAAAGGTTGAATTCACGCCATATTCTATTTTGTTAAAATTGGTGAGCAACCCGTCTACGTGATCTAATTTTTTCAAAAATTTTTGTAAGTGTTTTTCACAGCGTTCTCTCGCATGTTGTAATGATTCAATAGAAAGACCAAGTACAAAAGAAGGTTTAGGATCTACATACAGCAAGTTTAAGCTTATAAACTTTAATGACTTTGAATATTTAAAACACGCATCCAATCGTTCTTTAAAATGACCAATACAATCATCCATATTGACCAAAAAATCATCTGTTACAAAAATATGCTGGCGGATGAAGCTAGATGATTTTGTATCAATATTTTCTCTCGGAAAGTTACCTTTAATAAGTTGGCTTAAGTAATGATCGATTTTTTGTCGAAAAACATCTGGATACAGAATTTGAGCTGGTAGAAAGAGAGCACCATTCAAAAGTGAGCCCAGAGGTATCTCAGATCTACATTCTAAATTGCCCCTCGGAACACCAACACTATTGTAAATAGAATCTAGTAGTTGGTTTTCAAACTGATTGGAAATATCTTCCCCATAGGCTTTTAATAAGCTAAACTCGTAAAGACACTGAAGCATTTGCCACCGTGAATTTGACAGTGGCAATCTGTTTTCACATTGAAAATTCGAATCACTATAATAAAAATCACTTTTCCTGATTCTCCTCCAAAATCTAAAAATCTCAGAAATTTCCTTAATCCGTTGTTGGCAACTAATCTGCTGAATCACTACTATTCCCCCAAAAATAAATTAAAACCTATATCGCTTTATTACCAATCTTATTTTCAATTTAAGACCCTATCTTCACTCTATCAAATTTTATTTTTAAACACACCCTAACCATCAGAAATTTAAATTTCATCTTTGCTTAATTCACCAATAAGTGTCTAAAAGACATCATTCAAACGTAAAAAAACGGACATCATGTGTCCGTTTTTTCAGCTAATAGTATTGTTTGCTTAAAGCCATTCTTTAACCTTTTCCCCATACCACTCCATCAACCCTACCCTCTCATCCCAGTATTGCGCTCGGTTATATGCAGAGCGAATTCTATTCTGAGGTACATGAGCAGGCTGACGTTCAATTGCATCAGGATTGAATAAATTTGATTCATTAAGCACAGTACTGAATAAAGATCTAAAACCATGTGTGGTCATCCGACCTGCATAGCCCGAACGCTTGATTACGGCCAAAATAGACTCGCTACGCATAGGTTCTTTGTTATTTAAACGATGTGGAAATAGCAGTTCCTGATTATGAGTAAGTCTCAAAGCCTGAAGCTCAGCAATCATCATGTCCGTCAACGGCACACGATGCGGAAGTCGATTCTTCATACGCTCTTCAGGGATATCCCACTTACGTCCTTCTAGATCAAATTCTTCCCAGCGTGCTTGCAGCAACTCACTAACCCGAACGCCTGTCAGCATGATCAGAATAATGGCATGATGCGTTTGAGCATCACTTGGGTAAGCTCTTACCTTTCTTAAAAATTCAGGCATTTCAGAGGCCGAAAGCGAAGCCAGGTTTTTGACTCGTTTATTCTTGAGGGCATAAACTAAATCACCTGCCGGATTGTCATAGCGGTATCCATGGGCAATAGCGTATTTCATGACCATCCCGCAACGAGATAAGGTACGTTTTGCAATTTCAAGTGAGCCTCTTGCCTCAATCTTCTTAATGATTTGCAGAATCTCAGGAGCCTGAATCTGATTAATACGCTTATTAGCAAGAGCAATATAAAGCTCATCCAATGAAGCTCGTACATTACTAATATGTTTGGATGACCAGGTTTCTTTTTGATTATTGAACCAATCTTCTGCAACTTCTTTGAAATAGGGCTTTAAGTCTTCATGCAATACTGAACGTGAGTATCGATGCTTAAGCTCGTATGCAAGTTCCCTTGCCTTTTTTAAACTTAAATCCGGATATGGGCCAAGCGATTCAGACTTACGTTCACCATGGACAGTGACGCGCACATTCCAATATTTTTGACCTTTGGTGGTAATGATTAGAGATAAACCATGTGAATCTGAAAGACGATACTGTTTGTCTTTCGGCTGTGCTTTTCTGCATTCAGTATCTGTAAGTGGCATGTCGATTACCCATAATTGATGTATTAATTTCTGGGTAAATTTTCCCAATATTTACCCACAAAGAGCAAATATGGGGTCAAATGAGATCAGACAATATCGGACAAACAGGCATAAAAAAAAGCCTCTAAACGTTGAGTTTAAAGGCTTTTTTAGATTCCGACGGATTACTTCGGAAAGAATTTTGGTGGAGGTGGCGGGAGTTGAACCCGCGTCCGCCAGCACTACGCTCGAGAATACTACATGCTTAGATATCGTCTATTGTTTTAACTCTTTGTGACCCGACGAACAGGGTACAAATCGCGATCCTCTTAATTTAGTACAAAGCCCCGAGGCTTGGCTTTATACGGACTTGTGTGCGTGCGCTTCAGTCGGACTCTCTAACCACAAGTATTCGGAGAGGCGGACAAGCTGCCCTTAGGCAGCTAGAGCGTATGATTCGTCGTTTGCGACTAAAAAATGCAAATTTGATTTACGAGAGAAAATGCGCTCTCGGCATGCATCTATGAGTTTCATCACCAGCGTCGAAGCCAGAAACACCCCCAAAGTACAGAGTAATCATAACATAAATGTCAAAAATTACGATGTATTTTCTGAACATTTACACAACTTGATGCGTTTAATTACATTATTGCGCTAATATTTTACTTTTCAAGCCAAATAACAGAAAAATTATGAGCTATTTACTGGCACTAGATCAGGGAACTACGTCAAGTCGGGCCATTATTTTTAATGAACATGGACAAGTTCAGGCAACGGCTCAACGTGAAACGCATATCCACACCCCACATTCGGGCTGGGTGGAACAGGATGCTCAAGAAATCTGGAGCTCACAGATTGCCGTGGTACAACAAGCTTTGGCGACTGCAGGTATTCTGGCAAAAGATATTAAAGCCCTTGGCCTGACTAACCAGCGCGAAACGACCGTAGTCTGGGATCGTAGAAACGGCAAACCGCTCGCTCCGGCAATCGTCTGGCAGGACCGTCGTACATCTGACTGGTGTAACCGGCTGATTGAACAAGGCCTGATGTCCAAAATTCAGCAAAAAACCGGCCTACGGATTGATCCTTATTTTAGTGCGGGAAAACTGGTCTGGTTTTTAGAGCATGTCGAGGGGGTACGGGCACTTGCTGAACAGGGCCATGTGGCATTTGGCACTATCGATAGCTGGCTGATCTGGAATCTGACCCAAGGTGCAGAGCACGTCATTGAAGCCAGTAACGCTTCTCGTACCATGTTAATGAATCTGCAGCAACAATCGTGGGATGAAGAGCTACTCGAGCTGTTTAATATCCCGGTTTCGGTCTTACCGAAAATTATCTCTTCTGACTGTTATGTCGCTGACACGGCTTCTGGCTTACTGGGGGCCAATATTCCCATTACCGGAATTTTGGGGGATCAGCAGTCTGCACTGTTTGGCCAGTCCTGTTTTGAGGTGGGCAGTGCTAAAAACACCTATGGTACTGGCTGCTTTATGCTGTTCAATACCGGATATAACATTCAGCTTAGCCAGAACAAGCTGCTTTCTACTCTCGCCTGGCAAGCCCAGGGCCAAACTACCTATGCGCTCGAAGGCAGCGTATTTATGGCTGGTGCTGTAGTGCAATGGTTACGCGATGGCCTCGGAATTATTCAAAAAAGCAGTGATGTGGAAAAACTGGCGCATCAGGTCGAGCATAGTGACGGCGTGGTTCTGGTTCCCGCATTTACCGGACTGGGCGCGCCGCATTGGGATAGTGAAGCACGTGCCTTACTCTGTGGCATGTCACGCGGTACGACCAAAGCGCATATCGCTCGTGCCGCATTAGAATCAATCGCCTTTCAGGTATCGGATGTGCTCAGTGCGATGCAATCTGATATTGCACATCCTCTTAAAGAACTGCGGGTTGATGGTGGTGCCAGCAGCAATGACATGCTGATGCAATTTCAGGCCGATATTCTGAATGTACCGGTACTGCGTCCGAAAATGCTGGAAGCTACTGCTTGGGGCGCGGCCGCTATGGCCGGATTAAAAGCTGGCGTATTTTCAAACCTGGATGAAATTTCCCAGTCCTGGCAGCTGGACCGTGCTTTTGAACCCAAAATGCAAAATGACGAAAGAGAAATGCATTTAGCCAAATGGCAAAATGCCTTGAAACGGGCTAAATCTGATCTCTAAATCCTCTAGGTTCATATTTGATCATCATAAAAAAGCACTGTTAAACAGTGCTTTTAACTCCCTCAGTTCACGATTTCATTAATAGGCATAAGAAGCAATCGCTGTTGCAATCGCCTTATCTTCATCATTGACCATGGTCATGCGCATGGTGCAGCCCTTACGCCCCAAACGTAAGGTTTCTGCACGCGCGATAAAATATTTGCCACGTCCAGGCGCCAGATAATCCACCCGCATATCCACTGTCGCCAGACGCGATACATTTTTAATAGTCTCGGCAATGGTTTCCGGTTCGGCTTTTTTATATAACTCCCCCATCGCCACAATTCCGCCGACACTGTCGAGCACCGTGGCGGCAAGACCGCCATGCAGAATCTGGAACGCGACATTGCCAATCATGAAGTCCTGCATTTCCACATAAGCCTCAATCTGGCCCTCGACCACGCGCATGCTCATGCCATTGTGCTTAAAAAAAGGAGAGCTGTTAAAAGCATGTACCAGTTGATTTAAGACCACATCAATATCCACTTTCGAGCCCAGATGTATATTACCCGTCCAGTTTCTCTCTGTCTTACTCATCACTCTGCCCGAATCCACCACAATAAAAAACCGCTAATTTATGCCCAAAAATTTGAGTTAGGGCTACAATAGAGGCCTAGTTTAATACTGATTACTGAGATTTTTATGACTTATACGTTCAATCGTCCCGCGTTTCCTGCAACTCGCATGCGTCGTATTCGTAAAAATGAACATTTACGTTCGATGGTTCGTGAAACCCATCTCGCGGCAGATCATCTCATTTATCCAGTATTTGTCCTGCCAGGACAAAACCAGACCCAAGATATTCCAAGTATGCCGAATATCCAGCGCCTGTCAGCGGACTTGTTGTTAAAAAAATCAGAACGTCTACTGGAACTCGGTGTCAATAAACTGGCGCTATTTCCGGTCACCCCACAAGAAGATAAAAGCCTGACTGCAGAAGCTGCGTGGCGTGAAGATGGTCTGGTACAAAACACCTTGCGTTTATTGAAAAAAGAACTGCCAGAAATGGTGCTGATTACTGACGGCGCATTAGACCCGTATACCACACATGGTCAGGATGGCATTATTGATGAGAACGGTTATGTCTTAAATGATGAAACGGTCGAGTGCCTGATTAAACAGGGCTTGAGCCATGCCGAAGCCGGTGCAGATGTGTTTGCTCCAAGTGATATGATGGATGGCCGGATCGGTGCGATTCGTCAGGCCTTTGAGCAAAATGGTCATATCTATACCTCCATCATGGCCTATTCAGCCAAATATGCATCAAGTTTCTATGGCCCGTTCCGTGATGCAGTTGGTTCTGCCAGTAACTTAAAAGGCGGTAATAAATACAATTACCAGATGGATGTCGGTAACCGTGCTGAAGCCCTGCATGAAATTGCGCTGGATATTCAGGAAGGTGCAGACATGGTGATTGTTAAACCGGGCATGCCTTATCTGGATATCGTCCGCGAAGTCAAAGACACTTTTGGCGTACCAACCTTTGTCTATCAGGTCAGTGGCGAATACGCGATGCTGGCTGCGGCAATTCAAAATGGCTGGTTATCTGATAGCGTCATTTTAGAATCATTGATGAGCTGTCGTCGTGCCGGTGCAGATGGTATCTGGACCTATTTTGCTGAAGAAGCTGCGCTTAAACTGAAAGACATGAAGTAAAAGGATTTCGGCGCAATGCATATTGCCATTGTCGGCGCTGGCATCACCGGTTTGATGTCGGCGCTGGAACTTCTTGAACAGGGATGTTCTGTTACCCTTTTTGATCAACAGGCCGCCGGACAGGCTGCATCCTGGGCTGGAGGAGGAATCCTTTCCCCGATGTATCCGTGGCGTTATCCCGCTGCTGTAAATGCTCTGGCTCGACATGCCAAACCCATGTATCAGGACTGGAATCAAAAACTGCAACCTTTCACTGGCATCGATTTCCAGATTCATGAAACAGGTATGCTGATTTTTGATGAATCCGATTTTGAAATCGGTTTAAGTTATGCCAAAACACATCAGGATCCGCAGCAACAGGCAGAATTGCTTGATCAGGCTAAACTGCAACAGATCAATCCAAGAATTAATCAGAGCAAATTCAAGCAGGCGATTTATTTCCCTGAACTGGCGAATATCCGTAATCCACGGTTATTACAGTCGATCATTCACTATTTGAAGCAGCATCCTCGTGTCACCTGGCAAGAAGACTGTAAAATCACTCGGCTCAATATTCAGCAAGGCTGTGTAAAAAGTATCTCAGATGAACATAGCCAGGTTTTTCAGGCAGATCAATATGTGTTCACAACCGGAGCATGGTCACAACACTGGTCACAGCAACTTGGTTTGGAAATTCCGGTACAGCCGGTTCAGGGCCAGATGCTGCTGTTTAAAACGCCAGAAAACTGGCTGCCGACCATGTGCATGCATAAGGTGATGTACCTGATTCCACGTCAGGATGGACATGTTTTATGTGGTTCCAGTATGCGTCAGGTCGGTTTTGACACCTCGCCTTCTAGCGAAATCCGGCAGGATATTTTACAGGCGTGTATCGAGATGGTACCGGAACTGGCAGATTTTCCGCTGGTCAAGCAATGGGCCGGATTAAGACCCAGCTCACCCGATGGTATTCCCTATATTGGCAAAATTCCCAAGCTACACAATGCCTGGGCCAATTTTGGACATTTCCGGAATGGTTTATGCATGGGGCCGGCATCAGGCAAACTACTCGCTCAACTCATCCTTAAACAAATGCCAATCGTTGATCCAGCTCCTTATGATCCTGTCCGTTTATTAGAGCCCAGTCGTTTAGTGCTTTAGGATATTATCCAGTGCTTCTTTCAGAGTTGGATAATGAAACTGGAATCCAGCCTCCTGCAAGGCTTTGGACTGTACATACTGACCGTTTAAGACCAGTTGTGACTGTTCTCCCAGCATCATTTTCAGACTGCATGCGGGTAGTGGAAGTAAGGGTTTGCGCTTCAGAATCTGGGCCGCAGTTCGTGCAAACTGGGCCTGACTACTTTTTTCTGGCGCGACCACATTAAAGATCTGCTCGGCTGTATCCTCAAGTATCAAGAATTCAATCGCACGCAGCACATCCCCTAGATGCACCCAAGTCACTGGCTGGCGTCCATGACCAATCCGTCCGAACAGATTCAATTTAATCGGCAATAGCATCTGCGGAAGAATCCCGCCACCTTTACCAAACACCACCGCAAAGCGAACAATCTTGGTGTTCTGGTTAGTATAGGATAAAGCCAGCTGCTCCCACTTCGCACAAAGTTCAGACATAAAAATATCTTGTGGCGGACTTTGCTCCGTGCAGACCTGTTCCCAGCGCTCATTGGGGTCAATGCCATAATAGCCAACGGCCGATGTTGAAATAATCCGTTTCGGTCTAAGCTGATTTTTTTCTAAATAATCAAATAAATGTCTGGTGGTATCTAAACGGCTATTCAGCAACTTCTTTTTCCGCGCTGCCGTCCAGCGGCCCTGACCAATGCTTTCGCCAGCCAGATTCACCACATAATCAATCTGATGCTGTTTTAATTCTTCCAGTTGATTGATCCAATGGAAGTCCGGATGTAGTTCAGGTTTATTTTTCTGACGTGTCAGGCCAATCACCCGATAATCCCCTTCCAGTAAAAAATGCACGAGATGACTGCCAATAAAACCACTCGCTCCCGTCAACAGCACTACAGGTTTATACATTCGTCATTCTTCGCCTTATTATTTTCTTGATTTAAATTATACGCCACTCATCTTTAGCTTTTTAAACCGAGAAGATCTTTGTAGTGGAGAATTTGTATCTTTCATCATTCAATCAATTTATGAAGATCAGTCGTCACACAATGATTCATCTATACTCACTGAGGTGGATGGCCAAACATTTTCTCTGCCATACGCTGGGCCTGCTTGCCATAAAACCAGTAGGTCAGCAGATACAGCGGAATTGCGATCATCAGGAACATGATCAGCACAATACTCATAAATTGTGGCTGCTGTAGATACAACAGAAAGTCCTGCCAGGCATTCGGATTGGAACGGATGGCGATAACAATACCGAGCAAGAGAAATAATAAATTATAGCCCCAGTAAATCAGGCTAAACCCGAGGGTGAATTTTTTACGCTCTGCTTGGGTCGGGGCACGTTTTTGCTGTTTTAAAAATTTAAAAAGCACCCAAATCATGGCTACCAGATACGGAACAATCGTCAAGACTGCACCCATGCCCATCGGCAGCAAGGCTGCGAGTACACCGCAAATACAGGTAAAAATAAAACATATAACGAAAAACCAGATAAAATAACGACTTAGCGGCAACATATGCATGACTCAGTGATCTTCAACAAGCTAGTATAAAAAAAATCAGGTTTTTTTTCATTTTATTGTCAACCATCCACTAAAGGGTGACGTTATATAGGGTACAAGGTACAAAAATTTGGACTGGCATCCACGAATTTTTGCTGACCTTTAGAGCTAAAGCAATAAGTCCAGTGTACAGGGAAATTTTGAATAGCAGCCAAAATCTTCATGTAACACAAATTTGACCGACGATTTCATCATCACTCGAATCGTCGGTTTTTATTTTTTTAAATTCCTATTTTTTTAAAGCCTGATGGATTGCAGGACTTTTCTATATCCGATGATTTAGTTGTAATCCTTTGCTTATTTTCATACTGATCAAAATAAATTCAGCTTAAACATCACCAACAATTCGCTGAAATATCGTTTTACAAGTAGATTTTTACCTGTGCTTTTTCCTATAGTAGCAAGGCAGATATCTTGGGGTTCATTACATGGCAGTTCATTTTCTTCACACTTCCGATTGGCATCTGGGACAATTTTTCCATAACCATGACCGTGAATTTGAACATGCGCAGTTTTTGACTTGGCTACTTGAGCAAATTAAAGCAAAGCAACCGCATGCCCTGATGATTGCCGGCGATATTTTTGATGTGATCAATCCTGCGTCCAGTGCGCAAAGACAGCTGTACCAGTTTCTGGCCGATGCCCATGACCTGGCGCCACATATGCAGACCCTGATGATTGCAGGCAATCATGATTCCGGTTACCGGATTGAGCAGGTTGAACCCTTGCTGGCCAAATTCAATGCCAAAGCAGTGGGAATAGTAGGCCGCACGGCAGAAAATAACCTGAACCTGGATCGTCTGCTGATTCCTATTTATGATCAGGATAAAAATATCATTGCCTGGTGTCTGACCCTGCCCTATTTACGCAGTGCCGAAATTACCGGACTGAATGAACATACCAGCAATAACCAGAACGCGATCAGTTATCTGCATCAACAACTGATTGCCGAAGCAAAAGCCCGCAAACAGCCACATCAGGCACTGATTTTAATGTCACATGCGCACATGCAAGGTGGTGAGACCTCGGACTCTGAACGTCCGATTATCGTCGGCAATGAAGAGGCCCTGTCGACGGCGCTGTTTGATGATGTGATTGATTATGTCGCGCTCGGGCATTTGCATAAACCACAAAAAGTCGGTCAGCCACATATTCGCTATAGTGGCTCTCCGATTCCGCTGTCATTTAGTGAGATTAATTATAAGCATCAAATAGTGGAAGTCAGGATTGATCCCGAACAAAACCCGGAAAACCGCTTTCAGTACGATGCCTTAAGCATTCCGCGTACTGTCGAGCTGTTCCGCATTCGTGAAAAGCTGGAAAATTTAATCACTACAATTCAGGCCTTGCCTGCCGGAGAAATCGAGCAGCTTTCTGCACGGCATTTTCTGGAGGTGGAATACACGACCGATGCGCCGCCTCCGGTAGATCTGCGTCAGCAAATAGAACAGGCCCTACCTGCTAACCGTTACCGACTGCTGCGCATCAGCCGGATTTACCAGCAACAGGTCGACCTTAGTTCAAGCCAGTCTAAAATTGATCTGGCACCCCCTACTCCGGAATCGCTATTTTTCAATATCTGGAAAAAAATGGGCTATGAGCAGGATCACTCGGTACAACGGGATTTTCAGGAATTACTGAATGAAGCCCAACACGAACTTGCACAAAAACAACAAGCCTAGGATCGGCCATGAAAATTTTACGTCTAAGTCTTCATAATCTGGCCTCCCTCACCGGCACCCATCATATTGATTTTGAATCGAGTCCTTTGGCTCATGCCGGCCTGATTGCCATCACCGGCAAAACTGGTGCCGGAAAATCTACCCTGCTCGATGCCATGTGCCTGGCGCTTTACAATGAAATTCCACGTTTAAAAGGTGCGACAGGCAGCTTGAAAGATGCTGGCGGTCAGGATGTTTCCATCAAGGATTCCAAGAATATTCTGCGCCGTGGCTGCGTGCATGGTTTTGCCGAACTGGAATTTATTGCACTCGACAGCAAACGCTATATGGCACGCTGGGAAATTAAACGGGCACGCCAGAAAGTCGATGGCAATCTAAAAGTAGACCGCTACGTCAAATGTCTGGATGACGACACGACACTGACGCAAAAAATATCGGAAGTCACCCCGCTCATTGAAAAACTGGTGGGCTTAAGTTTTGAGCAGTTTACCCGCGCAGTGTTGCTCGCACAGTCGGAAGTCGGCGCATTTTTAAAAGCCAAAGATAATGAGCGTGCAGATTTACTGGAATATCTCACCAATTCGCAGATTTTCAGTCTAGTTAGTCAGAAAGCCGCGGAGAAATTCAGCGAAGTCAAAAACAAGCGCAACGATCTGGAAAAGCTGATCGGGCATATTGAAATTCTGTCTGAAGAAGACATCAGCGCTTTACAACAGCAGCAGAACTCTTTGTCTTTGCAACTTCAGAATTTGCAGCAATCAGAAAAACTGCTAGAAAATGAGAAACAATGGCATCTGGACCGACATAAACTCTATGCAGAAGTCCATGCCAAAAAAGAAGTCTACGAAGTACAGCAAGATGCAGTAAATAAATCTGCAGGACAGCAACAGCTACTGGAGCAGCTGGATGAATTCCAGTCGATTCGGGATCAGTTTGTGAGTCGTACCCGTCTAGCCCCTCAAAAAGAGCAGATTCAGCACCAGCACACCCAATTTACGCTGGAATTTGAAACGCTCAAACAGAGCTTTGTAGCAGAAGAAGCCAAACTTACAGCCTTACAACAACAGCAGCACCAGTTTCAGCAACACTTGGCAGACCTGAAACCGCATCTGGAGGCAGGTTTAAGGCTGGATCATGCAATTGATACGGTATCAGAGCGGTACAAAAAACTGCATGCAGAGCAAAGCCAGTTTCAAATCCTTCGTCTACAGCCTTTAGAAGAACAACTGCGACAGCAACAACAGACTTTGAATCAGCTACAAGCTCGGCAAGAAAAGGTTGCACAACAATTGGCTGAATCTGGCTTTTTAAATGTGTTCGATCTGGAGCCGCAAAGTACCTTGCAACGCATACAAGACTTTATGCGTCAGTATCAGCAACTGCAGCAACAGAATCCGGACAGCCTGAAGCAGCCTTTACCTGAACTGGAAAAAACCGTTACAGTACTTTCAGGAAATCTGAACCAGTGGATACAACAGCATCATAGTCTGGAACAGCTAGAAGAGCATCTCAAAACCATTCAGGAAATGCGTCAGCAACGCCAAGCGGAACAGCGTCAGCTCGACCTGCTGCAACAGCAGGTACAACAAATCGTTCAACAATCACAAGAATTTGAACAACTGCAATCTGCTGTAAATAGCCAACAGCAGCAACTAAAAATGCAGCAAGAGGCCGAACAGGCACTACATCAGCAGATTCAGGCTGAACAACAGGCCTATGAACACCTGGAACAAATACTTGCCCAGCAACGTTTATTGCATGCGCAAAGTGTGCAGGATCTTCGTGGCCAGTTAAAACCGGATGAGCCATGCATGGTCTGTGGAAGCCCAGCCCATCCTTTTGTCGATGCCGTCCATGAACATCTGGAACAGAGCCTGAACCAGCTACAGGAGCAACAGTTACGGCAGGCAAAACAGCAGCTCGATCAGCAACTGCAATCTCAGCAGCAGCAACGCATTGAAATGTCTAAAGCACAAACAGTAATTGAGCAACAGCAACAGCGTTGCCAGATCCTGCAAAACCAGATTCAACAATCCTCTGCTGACTGTAAATCTCAACTACTTAAACTGGAAGTGGTTACCGAGCAGCACAATGATCTTCCTACATTCATCCAGTTACTGGCGAATCACACTCAAAGTCTGGTCCAGCAGCTAGAACTATCACAACAGCAGGAACAACAGCTCCAGCAACAATTACAACAATGGCGTCAACAACAACAGCAATTGCACCAATTACAACTGGCTCTACAGCAACGTCAGCAACTCGACCAGCTGATACACCCAGTTTTAAGCATACTGCCCGAGCAGTACCAGTCGCAGCCACCTATGCTCTGCTTACCTCAGTTGCAACGACAAGTAGAGCACCGCATGCAGCACTTGGCAGTACAAAAGCAGCTGGAATCTGACCTGCATCAACAGCAGCAGATATTGGAAAAGAGCCAGTATCAACTACAATTGGAACAGCAAAATTTTGCTCAATTGAGCCAGTCTGTAGAGCAGTTGATTCAGCAAGGCAAAGACCTGCGTCAACAACTGGCTGAACTGACCCAAGAACATGCAGGACAAGTCTACCGTGTCGCTGCAGAATGGCGCGATGCACTAGAGCTACAAGCCAAGACCTTAGAGCAGACTTTAGAACAACAGCGTCAATGCACGGCGCAGGCCGAAAAACAGTGGCATCAAACCCACTTAAAACTGCAAGAATTTATCAGCCAACTTCAGCAGATCGATCAGCAATTGGCTCAATATCAGCAAGATATTCAGGCATGGCAAGCAGCACATCCTCAAGTGACGGCAGCTCAAATTGAACAATGGCTCAGTATTGATCTGAGCAACCATCAACGCATTCGTCAGAATCTGGCCAACCAGAAACAGGCACTCGAAAATGCCAGAACAGCCTGGCAATTACTTGAAGAACAATATCAGGCCCATTTAAAACTACAGCCAGAACATGAATTTGAGGAAATTGAACAAAAACTTGGCATGCTGCATCAGGAAAAAATAATGCAGCAGGAAGTGCTCAATGAAACTGATGCCAAACTGCGTATGAATGCCAATAATCAAAACACCTATGCCAAATATCAGCAGCAAATTGAGCAGATCAAAGCCGAAGAATACCGTTGGGGTCGTATTTACGACCTGATCGGACATAAGGAAGGTACCAAATTCCAGAAAATTGCCCAGGAACATCATCTGGATATTCTGGTGGAATATGCAAATCAGCAGTTGCAACCGTTGGCACCCCGCTATCAGTTACACCGTATTCCGGATAGCCTGAGTCTGGCGATTGTTGATCTGGACATGAATAGTGAAGTCCGCCCTGTGCTGTCCCTATCGGGGGGTGAAACCTTCCTGGTTTCATTGGCTTTGGCTTTGGCGATTGCCAATATGGCCTCCGGCTCCATGAAACTGGAATCACTGTTTATTGATGAAGGTTTTGGTACGCTAGATCCTGCTTCGTTACATATGGTGATGAATGCACTGGATCATTTACAAAGTCAGGGTCGTAAAGTTGTATTAATCTCGCATGTGCAGGAAATGCATGAACGTATTCCGGTACAGATTCAGGTCAAGCCTGTTGGTGCAGGCGCCAGTACCATTCAGATTATAGGTTAACGATGAGTCACCCTGCCCCGAACATGCTCTCGCCCTATTTCAGTCTACAGCTTGAGAGCCTGCGGGGTATCAGTGCCATTGTAGTGTTGTTCAGTCATTGCTTTCAGGCATTTATTGCGCCTTTCGATACCAGTCTGTATTCATGGGTACGCCTGCTCGGTCAGGCCGCGGTCATGATTTTCTTTGCTTTAAGTGGCTATCTGATCGGCTATTCGATTCAGCACAACATTCATCAGCATGGTCAATTTAATCTGCGCCGTTATGCCCGACAGCGTGGCCGCAGAATTTTACCGCCCTTCCTGTTTACCATGGGGTTGACGCTGGTTTTATATCTGCTTGCTCCACTATTATTTACTAGCCACACGCATGCTTTTCAACACAGTTTTGGCATGATGATCCGGACTGACTATAGTATAGACATGATTGAGTTTGTTGGTTCGCTGCTATTTTTGAATGGCTTTGTGATGCCAACGGTTTCAGCCAATGCTGCACTCTGGAGCCTGAGCTATGAAGTGTGGTTTTATGTGCTGGCCGGATTCCTACCTTTTTTAAAAAATTCGGAAATCGCCAAAATCGGATTTTTTATGGTTCTGGCTATACTGTCATTACTGAACATCCAGTTTTTTATTTATTTTCTGGTCTGGCTTAGTGCCTTTGCCTGTTCATTTCGATATATCCAGCTACGTTTTTTAAACCGCTTACAATCGGTCAAATTAGCCCTAGTCGGCTTGGCATTTCTAATCGCCTGTTTTGATGCTTACCAGTTTCAGCTGATTGATGAGGCCCAGCAATACCGTGCTGCGAATTTTGCCCCTTTTAATTTCTGTGTGGGTTTGGCCTTTAGCTGCTGGCTGGTACAGCTCCAGCATCAACGTAGTCACTACCATCCGTTCTGGGTTCAATCCGCAGACTTTTCCTATACCTTGTATGTGACCCATTTCCCCTTACTTTTATTTATTTTGGGCTGTATTCCGGCAACTTTGGCCTATGGTCTGGGCGGAGCAGTTTTAGCCTTGCTTGCGAGCATGTGCAGCTTAATAGTTTTTGCCTGGTTAATGGCCAAATGGCTCGAACCAGCCAGAAAAAAAGCGTTATCCAATACCCTGCGATAACACTTTGCTGCAAAAAACTGACATTAGTAGTTTATACATCTTTTTTAGGCCGTGCGCCAAACAAGGCCGTACCAACACGAACCATGGTAGAACCCGCAGCAATCGCTTCGGTCATATCCCCAGACATGCCCATACTTAAAGTATCCCAGTCTTCAGGGTGTACATGCTGAACTTTGACTGCATCAAATAAAACTTTGGCATCAGCAAAGGCTTGAGGATTATTCGGTGCTGGAATCACCATCAGGCCACGTAAACGCACATTCGGCAGTTGGCTGATCTGTGCCACCAAATCTGCAACCTCATCTGGACAGCAACCATCTTTGGTATCCTGACCATCAATATTCACCTGAATACAGATATTCAGTGCAGGCTGATCATCTCCACGTTGATTTGATAAACGCTCGGCGATAATCAGACGATCCACCCCATGCACCCAAGCAAAATTTTCTGCCAGATGCTTGGTTTTGTTACGCTGCACATGTCCAATAAAATGCCATTCAATGTCCAGCTCTTTCAGTGCCGTGATTTTTTCCAGTGCTTCCTGCAAATAGTTTTCACCAAAAGCACGTTGCCCTGCCTGATACATATCTGCCAGCACGCTACTCGGCTGGGTCTTGGAAACGGCAAGCAGTTGCACCGCATCTGCTTCGCGGCCGGCCTGAATACAGGCAGTTTCAATTTGCACTAAGACCTGATTTCGTGACTGTTGCAACATATTCATTGACGGGGTTCTCATTTCATTCATCTTTTTTTCCCTTGCCCATGAACTAAGTGTTGGTTAAGCTGTGGGAAAGCCTTATTATTCTATCAAAATAATTAACATTTTAATGAACTCGGGGACCTTATGGATATCACAGAATTGTTGGCATTTTCTGCTAAAAATGGTGCGTCGGATTTACACTTGTCTGCGGGCTTACCGCCAATGATTCGTGTCGATGGGGAAGTTCGTCGCATCAACCTGCCAGCATTAGAACACAAAGAAGTGCATAAACTCGTTTATGACATCATGAACGATAAACAGCGTCGTGATTTTGAAGAAAATCTGGAAACTGACTTCTCTTTTGAAGTGCCTGGCGTGGCGCGTTTCCGTGTCAACGCATTTAACCAGAACCGCGGTGCCGGTGCGGTATTCCGTACCATTCCCTCTAAAGTCCTGACCCTTGAAGATCTGGGCATGGGACAAATTTTTAAAGACATCTGTGAATATCCACGTGGTCTGGTACTGGTGACAGGTCCTACCGGTTCGGGTAAATCAACCACCTTGGCGGCGATGCTGGATTATATTAATGACAACCGCTATGACCATATTCTGACCGTCGAAGATCCGATCGAATTTGTGCATCAGTCCAAGAAATGTCTGATTAACCAGCGTGAAGTGCATCGTGATACGCATGGCTTTAATGAAGCATTACGTTCTGCATTACGTGAAGACCCGGACATTATTCTGGTCGGTGAGATGCGTGACCTTGAAACCATTCGTCTGGCTTTAACTGCGGCAGAAACGGGTCACCTTGTTTTCGGCACCCTGCATACCACCTCAGCGGCCAAAACCATTGACCGTGTGATCGACGTATTCCCTGCTGAAGAAAAAGACATGGTACGCGCCATGTTGTCTGAATCCCTACAAGCCGTAGTTTCACAGGCCCTGCTCAAGAAAAATGGCGGTGGGCGTGTCGCAGCGCATGAAATCATGATCGGTATTCCTGCGATCCGTAACCTGATCCGTGAAAACAAAGTCGCACAAATGTACTCGGCAATTCAGACCGGTGCCAACTACGGCATGACCACGCTGGATCAGACCCTGAAAACACTGGTGTCCAAAGGTTTGATCAGCCCGCAAGTTGCACGTACTGCAGCCAAACAGCCAGAAGCATTTTTATAAAAAAATTGAATTGTATTGGGGTTTATATACATGGATTTTAACGGCTTACTTGATTATATGGTGGAGAAAAAAGCATCGGATCTGTTCATTACTGCCGATGTCGAACCGTCCATCAAGATTAATGGTCAGATTTTACCGATTGGCTCAGTAAAATTACCCGGTGCGGCAGTAGGACAACTGCTCCATTCCATCATGACCGAAAAGCAGCGTAAAGAATTTGCTGACAGTCGTGAATGTAACTTTGCCATCAGCACGCCGGATAAAAGTGCCCGCTTCCGTGTCAGTGCTTTTCAGCAACGCGATCAACCGGGGATGGTTTTGCGTCGGATTGAAACCGTCATTCCGACCATGGATGAACTCAAGTTACCGCCCATTTTAAAAGAACTGGCGATGACCAAACGTGGCATCATTATTTTTGTCGGGGCAACGGGTACCGGTAAATCAACCTCGCTGGCGTCTTTGGTCGGTTATCGCAATGAAAATTCCAAAGGTCATATCATTACCATTGAAGATCCGATCGAATTTATTCACCAGCATAAGGGCTGTATTATCACCCAGCGCGAAGTCGGCATTGATACAGATTCATTTGAAATCGCTCTGAAAAACACCTTGCGTCAGGCACCGGATGTAATTCTGATTGGTGAGATCCGTTCACGTGAAACCATGGATTATGCGATTGCCTTTGCCGAAACCGGTCATCTGGTCTTTGCTACCCTGCACGCTAACAACGCTAACCAGGCGATTGACCGGATTATCCATTTCTTCGAAGCAGACCGGCATAATCAGCTGTTTATGGACTTGTCCCTAAACATGAAAGCGATTGTGGCACAGCAACTGATTCCAACCATCGATGGCAATGGTCGCCGCGCTGCCATTGAGATTCTAATTAACTCGCCACTGATTGCCGACTTGATTCGTAAAGGTGATGTGCATGAGATCAAGGATCTGATGAAGCGTTCCCGTGAACTGGGCATGCAGACCTTCGATCAGGCGCTGTATGATCTGTATAAAGCCAAACAGATCAGCTATAAAGATGCACTGAAACATGCGGATTCACCCAACGACCTGCGTTTGCAAATCAAACTGTCAGAAGAAGGTGGCAGCCATTTATTGCGTGCACATTCCAATATCACCTTTGACGGTCAGTCCTGATCAGATTGAGCGCATAAAAAAACAGGCTTCCCATGAAGCCTGTTTTTTTTGTTTGAACCAGCGCTCAAATTATTTTTTACGGAACACTTCCTGACATGCAGTCGCATCACAATAGCCATACAGATTCAGTGAGTGACCGGTTAATTCAAAACCAAATTTTTCAGCAACGTCATGCTGCTCTTTTTCAATCGTGTCATTAATAAATTCAACAACTTTGCTGCAATTTAAACATACCAGGTGATCGTGGTGATCTTCCTGCATAATTTCAAAAACTGAATGATTATTTTCAAAATTATGACGTTCGATGATGCCCGCTGCTTCAAATTGCGTTAACACACGATACACAGTTGCTAAACCTACATCTTCGCCCTGATCGAGTAAAGTCTTGTAAATATCTTCCGCACTTAAATGATGTTGTTTTGAATTTTCTAGTAATTCTAATATTTTAATTCGTGGAAGGGTAACTTTCAGTCCAGCTTTTCGTAAATCTTGGTTTGAAATAGTCATGTAAAAAGGTCTCTCAACAAAATCAAAGTTGGAATATGCAACAAAGTTTAGATGCAGTATGATCTATCCTTGGATCAAATGCATCATAATTAATTTGGGATAGTTTAGCAAAATGCAAAAAATCATGTTGACGTTATTCGTCACTTCATTGCTCGTCGGCTGTTCGACATTAGGTGTTTATAAAGTAGATATTCCACAAGGAACCCCTTTAACCCAAGCACAAGCCGCTAAAATTCAGGTGGGAATGAGCCATCAACAGGTGCGTTTCTTACTCGGCAGTCCAACAGTAAGCGATCCACTGAATCCTTTACGTTGGGACTACATCTATAACTATACCCCAGGAACCTACGCTAAAAAAGCCAAGATCCCGGCAGCCCAAGGCCAGCATTTGAAAATCTACTTTAACCAGTCTGGTATCGTGGAACGTGTTGAAGGTCTGGAGACGATTCCAGAATCTCAACCCGGCTTACCAGGATCAAAAGAAGCGATTTTAAATGCTCCTCCACTATAGTCGGTTTCTCATGAAAAAGCCCCTGAATCATCAGGGGCTTTTTTAATTAAGCTGATTGATTGAGCAGATCATTGAAACTACTGCTCATTCAAACCGCTTTCTATTCGGAAGATGGTTTCAGCTTTCTTAAAAGATTGCCTCTGGCATAACGACCCACAGGATTTTTCTCGGCGCGTTTACGTCGGATATCTTTAGGATTGATGGTCAGTGCTCGGTAAATTTCTACCCGATCCCCTGCTGCCAGTGGCTGCTGATGATCTTGCAAACGCACGCCAAAAATGCCCAAAGATAAGGGTTCAGGCAATTCGACCTGCTCACGTATTCCACTTTGCTCAATCGCATCCAGTGCCGTCATGCCAGGCTGAAATGACACGGCTAGATGAAATTGTTTTTCTGGCGTCGCATATGCCACCCAAATCATCGCCTCACTCATCAGACGAATTGTCCTAAGACAGCAATGATTGCCAGAATAATCCCAACCGGCAACACTACACGCACTGCAATACGCCAGATGTTATAAAACGCTTCAGAGCTGAAATTCATTGATTTACGCAAATGACTGATCTTCATGATCCAGCCAGCAAATAATGCATAGATCAAACAAATCAATAAGCCCCAGACGAGCAAGACCACATTGAAAATTGGGCTTAGATTTGGAATAGCCCAGATCAGCGTGACCGCCACCACAATTGCCCATTGAATTGCAGGATGAAGCTGGCGTTGCTGTAATTGTTCACGTGCCATTTGCAGAATTAATGCGGCAGCTGCCACCATTGCTGCGACCAGAGTAAATGCAGGAATTTGTGCTTGTACGGCAAAGAAAGTAAATGCAATGACAGCAACTAGCTGCGCAATCCAGATCGGCAATACCGTCTTGCTGGCGACATCCTGTTGTTGTACAGCGCTCAGGCTAGATTGCCAGTACAAGCCCATGCCCAGACCACTTGCGACCAAAGCCAATACGGTGGCATTGCCCCATTCCGAGAACTCGACTGGTGTGACTTGCCATGCAGGTAGCGCAGTTCCCATCACATTGGCCAGAACCAGAGACGCCAGCACACCAATCGCTGTAACCACTAATAAAATTTGACGTGGCAGTAGTGACAAGGCTAAAGCAGCTATCGCCAATCCGATCAACAAAAGGTTCGGTGCAAGATCAATTGCAGCAACCGCCAGAACATTGCTGGCATTGTTCAGCATGGCACCGGCCAAAAACGGAATAAAAATCACACTTAACCAGCCAACAATACGCCATTTCTGTGACGCATCCGCTTCACGGGTCAGCGTCGACAGCGCCTGTAATGGCGTTGTTTTGGAGCGCTTGGCCAAAGCAATTTCCAAGTAGCAGACTGGAAGCGCCAGAATCAGCATGGTGGCTAACCAGAGCATCCAGAAATCCAGCTGACGATCAATCTGTATACCGGTTATCGGTGCGAGCGTCGCGATGATAATAAACGATAAACAGAAAGCCATCAGCGGCGATAACCATTTTGACATAGCATTGTCCTGCATGATGCATTCCTATAAAAATCTAGCGCTATTTTGCCTTGTGGAGCGGTGAAAATCAAAAACAAAAAGCAAACCACCATGACAGTGATTTGCTGCGCAAAAATTATAATTAGATTTTAATTTTTGTTATCTCGTTACGTCTTTTATTATGAAAAGAAACGAGCGAACCAGTTTTTACCTGTTTTCTTTTCTTTTTCCTTGATGATCCCCATCATATTTTCTTTCACGGCACCGACATAATCGGCGTCATCATGCTGAATATGGTTAATCAGCCATTTCGATAATACTTCGTGCAGCTCTGATTCAATGGACTGTCCCAGTTCAAAACGGTCACGATAAGACTCGATTTTTTTAATAAACAGGTCATGCACAGGTTTATGCGGCACCCGATATTTATAGCCGGCTTCTTCCTGAAGAGATTCCTCAAAGGTGAAATGCGACTGGGTATAATCAATAATATTGTCGAGAATCTGTTTAATACGGGCACGCTCGGTATTGGCATCAATTCCATCAATTTCGTTGATATAATCGAGAATTCGTTTGTGCTGATCGTCAATCACATCGATACCAGTATTATAATCTGGAACCCATTTCATTTTCATTACGACCACCTATAAATATTAAGGACTTATAACGTGAAAATGAGCATATAGCGTATTGATTCAAATAAAAATGAAGCAAATTAGTCGGCTTTCCGCCTAAATCCGGCTTTTTCATTTTAAGTTTCTGTTATATATAATTAAAAATAATTTATCCTGAGTAAAAGGCTAAGATATTAATTAACCAAAATCCGCAATAAACCTTTATTTATTCTTAGATTTTTTCTTATTTTTTAAATATAAAAAAACGGAGTTTAAACTCCGTCTTTAATCGCATTTCAATATTGATCAGCTCGCGTGACGCGTTTTAAGGAAGAATCAAGACGTTCACGTTCCAGACGTTCAACATGCGTCAACTGAGAACGTACTTTCGCCCCATGCTGAAACAGGATCATTTCACCGGGCTGGAAGGCAGTCCATTCTTCATTCTGGGTCAATGGTTCAGTGGTAATCACTGCGACGCGATCTTCAGGGGTCGTGACCTGACTAAAGTCCACTTCGACATCAATATCAATCAGCTGAGCCGGTCTAAACGGGTATTCACGTACCAGCCAGTGGAGTTTAGTAATCGCATAGCTAAACAGCGCCTGACCATTCGACAGGCAGAAATTAAAGGTGCCATGCTCCGCGATTGCAGGTGAAATTTCAGCTAGAAGATCGAAAACCTGATCCAGTTTCGGCTCATGATAGCCAAAGCGTTTCACCAGTTGATCCAGCAGGTAACAGAAGGCACGCTCACTGTCGGTATTTCCGACTGGGGTAAAGCGCCCTGACAGTTCAGGAAAATAATCATATAAATCGCCATTATGGGCAAAAATCCATTGCCGCCCCCAAAGTTCACGGCTAAAAGGATGCGAGTTTTCCAGATTAATTTTGCCTTGGGTCGCTTTACGGATATGGGCAATCACATTGCGTGATTTGATTGGATAATTACGTACCAGCTCGGCAATCGGTGATTCAATCGCGGACTGGTTATCGACGAACAGACGGCAGGCTTTATCTTCAAAGAAAGCAATCCCGAAACCATCCGCATGATCAGAGGTAATGCCCGCCCGCTGGGAAAACCCGCGAAAAGAAAAAGTAATATCCGTCGGGGTGGCACAATTCATTCCGAGCAGTTGGCACATGGTCTGGTTTCAGCTCTCTATTTACTTAGAAGCTTATTGTGCATGACTGTCCCAGTCATTTCAAATAGGTGGCTATAAGAAATCCAAATAAAAAAGAGTATCTATTGAGACTCTTTTTCGCAAAAATTGGCTTAAGAACGATGCGGATTGGCACGATTGGTAATGAGGGTGCCCACACCATGATCGGTGAAAATTTCTAGTAAGCTGGCATGAGGTACACGGCCATCCACGATATGTGCACTTACGACGCCGCCTTTTACCGCATCCAGCGCACAACCGACCTTTGGAATCATGCCGCCATAAATCACGCCAGTTTCGATCAGACGATCGACTTCTTGAGTGGTCAAACCAGTCAACAGGTTTTTATTTTCATCCAAGACACCGGTGATATTGGTGAGTAGAATCAGTTTTTCTGCACCTAGGGCTTCAGCGACTTTACCAGCGACCAAATCAGCATTGATATTATAGGTATTGCCTTCTTCATCGACACCTAGCGGGGCAATGACTGGAATAAAGTCACTATTGGTAAACATTTCCAGAACATCGGTTTTCACGCCAACGACTTCACCGACCAGACCCAGATCAATTTGCTCAACTGAACCATCTTCAGCCACTTTTTCCATCAGCAGCTTTTGCGCACGAATCAGGTTGCCGTCTTTACCGGTAAGACCAATCGCACGGCCACCATGCTGGTTAATCAGGTTCACGATAGATTTGTTAACGCTACCGCCAAGTACCATCTCGACTACTTCCATGGTCGCAGGATCAGTCACGCGCATGCCGTCAATACGGTCTGATTCGCGGCCCAGCTGTTTCAGCATGGAATCGACTTGCGGGCCACCACCATGTACCACGATCGGATTAATACCGACTGTTTTTAATAATACGATATCACGTGCAAATGAACTTTCCAGCTCAGGATCGGTCATCGCGTTACCGCCGTATTTTACCACCAGGGTTTTACCCGCAAAGCGTTGAATATACGGCAAAGCTTCTGTCAAAATCTGTGCTTTGTCGATGCCTGTTTGTTGATTTGGCATTCGCCTCTCCTTATTGAGCATCTAAAATGTCTTGAGCGATCTCTGGATAACGGTCACGCAACATGGCTACAAACAGATGACGAATTTCATTTAGACCTTGGGCATTATTGGCATCAAAGCGCACTGTGAAATACTCACCTGTATTGGATGCTCGAATGATGCCAAAACCATCCTCAAAATCAAGACGTATCCCATCAATTTTACTGATTTGCGCATTAATTCTTGCGGATTGTTGTTCAACGAAGTTTAAAAGCTCAACAGGACGTACTTGACGCGTTGAAATATAAAGATCTTCAGTACCATGTCGTTTTGGATAAGCCGCCAAGGCCTGCGCGAGAGTTTGCCCCGTTTGGTCGAGATATTCCATGACTCTGAGCGCTGCATAGAGTCCATCATCATAGCCCCAGCCGCGACCATCATTAAAGACATAATGTCCGGCATATTCCCCACCAAAAATCGCCTGATGCTGAGACTGGTTCAGATAAGTTCTGAGAAATGAACTGCCGGTACGAATCATCACCGGTTCCCCGCCCAGACGTTGCACTGTATCGCGAACCAGAGTTGAACATTTCACATCATAAACAAATTGGCGTGGTGCTGAATCGCTTAGGCAAATTTCAGCAAACAGGCACAATAACTGATCGGCTGTAATAATCTGACCATGTTCATCAATCAGAACCAAGCGATCGCCATCACCGTCCAAGGCAATACCGAGATCAGCCTGCTGTTGCATGACGGTTTGACGTAAAGTCTCAAGATGTTTGTCTTGCGAAGGATCCGGCGCATGATCCGGAAAATGTCCATTCGCCTCACAACGTAAAGCAATCACTTCACAGCCTATTTTTCTGAGTACCAAGTCAGCACAACGTCCGGCTGAGCCATGCAGACCATCCAGAATCACTTTAAATGAGCGCTTTAATTGAATATCTTCTAATATTCCTTGCTGATACTGCATGCAAAACTCTGGAATAATCTGATGCGGCAGTTCAGCTAAAGTAATTAGCTGGCTATCGCAATGTGACTTTGCCAGTTGGGCCACCTGTTGAATCATCTCAGGACAAGGTGGTTCACCATCAATAATCCATTTAATACCATTATCTTCTTTAGGATTATGACTGGCAGTGACCATAATGCCATTGCCATCAAACTGGCGTGCGGTGAAATATAGCATTGGGCTGGAACAACAGCCTATAATAGTGGCTTCCAGCGAATAGTCTTTAAAAATACGGGCAATGATGTCGGCAAAAGCCGGACTACTGATGCGTGCATCATAACCAATGGCGACACGTGTCTGTCCCGCAGCCTGATACTGCTGGGCTAAACCGTGGGCAATTGCATCAATGATCCCGGCACCTAATAGACTGACTTTACCGCGTATGTCATAGGCACGAAAGATATGCATGGGGAATGGATGATTCATAGATCCCATAAAACTGTCTTTTCACTATTCGTTAAAATAAGGAGATTTAAAATGATGATTTCATCATAATGACTTTAAACATTTGTTTTTGTTTTAAGACCTGCTATTTTTAAACGATTTCAATGTAACAATCAATTATAAAAATATAATCTACAACTTTAGAATTATAGGGTTCTTGTAATTAAACAATGATTAGACTTCTTGCGTTAGTCAAAATTTAAACAGCATAAAGCTACATTTAATAAGGTTTTAGCCAATTCAAAAATTAGGTAAAACGATACTTTCGCAAGAGGTCTATTATTCAATTATATTTATTTTGAGTTTCATCTAATTAGACATTTGATCATTACATAAATTTTAGATTTAAATAGCTCTACTGAACTAGAAAATAGGGTTTTATTTTTAAATATATTTCAATCAGCTCATTTTTAATATCTGATTCACTTAAGTAAAAAAATGGCTTACATCCAGTTAATGAATGTAAGCCATTATTAAAACTTAGTTTTTACCCGTATGACCAAAACCGCCAGCACCGCGTTCAGTGGCTTCGAATTCATTCACCAGATCGAATTCAGCCTGCACCACAGGAACCAAGACATACTGCGCCAAACGTTCACCTGGCTCTAAGCTGAAAGCAGTCTGGCTACGGTTCCAAACGGATACCATCAATTCACCCTGATAATCAGAATCGATTAAGCCTACCAAGTTACCCAACACGATCCCGTGTTTATGGCCTAAACCCGAACGTGGCAAAATCAGGCCAGCAAATGCAGGATCTTCAATATAGATTGCTAAACCAGTTTTCACCAAAACCGTTTGGCCTGGTTCAATGATCGTAGTTTCTGTAACACACGCACGCAAATCCAGCCCCGCTGAACCTGTCGTAGCATAAGTCGGCAATGGCCATTCCTGACCGAGACGCGAGTCAAGGACTTTCACCTGAACTTTCATGTATTCATTCCTGTTGTTTCATTTAAAATAAGAGCAAGCCTTGCGCCTTATCGTTTGATAAGGTTACGCAAATTATCCAGATAATGTTGGGCTTGTAATTTTGGATCGATGTTACCAGCCAGCTTTTTCTTACGACCTAACCATTCCAGCTCATCTTCTGGTAATTCATCCAAGAAACGGCTTGGGGTCATTTGCTTCATCTGCCCGCCCGCCTTGCGCTGTTCTGCCAAAGTAATGGTCAAGCCCTGACGTGCACGGGTAATACCCACATACATCAAACGGCGTTCCTCTTCGACGGTTTCCGCAGCGATCGAATTTTTATGTGGCAAAATTTCTTCTTCCAGCCCGATCAGATAGACATAAGGAAATTCCAGACCTTTAGACGCATGCAAGGTCAATAAGTTGACTTTATCGGTGTCCTCTTCTTCCTGCTGCTGCTCGAGCATATCCAGCAGCACCATTTTACGAATCACACTTTCAATATTTTTTTCATCAACATCTTCAGCGCGGTTAATCAGGCTCTGAATACTGCTGTAGAGTACCTCGATATTATCGAGCTTGGTTTTTTCCTGCGCTGGCGTGGCTGCAGTTTCCTTGATGTAATCGATATAACCGGCTTCAATCATCATCTGGCGGATGATCGGCACGGGTTCATCATCATCCAGTAAATTGCGAGTAAAACCCTCAATAAAATCGGCAAACTCAGCCAATTGGGTCGTGGCCTTTTTCGGAATCGCCATGGTCAGACGCTGATCCGCTGCCGCAGCCAGAAGTGACAGATTATTTTCCTGAGCAAATAATCCAAGTTTTTCCAGCGTTACCGGGCCAATTGCCCGTTTTGGTGTATTGATAATTCGTAGGAATGCGCTGTCATCTTCAGGGTTAATGATCAGGCGTAAATAGCTCATCATATCCTTGATTTCGGCACGTGCGAAGAAAGACTGTCCACCAGACAATTTATACGGAATCTGCATCTGACGTAGATGGGTTTCTAAAATACGGGCTTGGAAATTGCCGCGGTACAACACCGCATAATCTTTCCAGCCTTTACCGTTCATTAATTTATGTGTGATCAGGTCTTTAACGACGCGTTCTGCTTCGTCATCATCATTGCGGCAGGTAATCACACGGATCACTTCACCATGGCCTTTGTCCGACCAGAGCTTTTTATCAAAAATATGCGGATTATTGCCAATGACAGTGTTGGCTGCTTTGAGAATACGACTGGTCGAACGATAGTTCTGTTCCAGTTTAATCACTTTCAGATTAGGAAAATCCTGTTGCAGCAAGGCCATATTTTCCGGTTTAGCCCCACGCCAGGCATAGATTGACTGATCATCATCGCCTACTGCGGTGAACTGTCCCATCACGCCAACCAGTAATTTCACCAGAATATACTGTGCGGTGTTGGTATCCTGATATTCATCGACCAGCAGATAACGCACGCGATTTTGCCATTTGTCACGGACTTCGGCATTTTCCTGCAGCAAGCGTGTTGGCATCACAATCAGGTCATCAAAATCCACGGCGTTATAAGCGCGCAAATTACGTTCATAAAGCTGATATAAATGCGCAAATTGCACATCTTCGGCAGTTTCACAGGTGGTATGTGCCTGCTCGGGTGGAATCAGATCATTTTTCCAGTCCGAGATCATTTTCATGGCTTTAGCAATCAGTTCTTTGCTTTCTGCACCGGATAAATTGTCACGCTGCATCAGATCCATCAGAATGCGTTTACAGTCGTCAGCATCCAGAATCGAGAAATTATTTTTCAGTGGGGTATGTTTCAACTCCAGGCGCAGCATATTCAGGCCAAAAGTATGGAAGGTCGAAACTGAAACGCCTTTACTTTCTTCACGCGTCAACAATTTGCTGACACGCTCTTTCATCTCACGTGCTGCCTTGTTGGTAAAAGTCATCGCAGTAATACGATGTGCGGGAATCCCGCAATGCTTGACTAAATACGCGATTTTTCGCGTGATCACTGAAGTCTTGCCTGAACCCGCTCCTGCAAGTACTAACAAGGGTCCTTGAGTGTATTTCATGGCTTCAAGTTGCTTGTCATTTAACTGACTGGCGAGTGACATATGGCTTCCTCTTCTAGATTCGGCTCCGATTATAGTCATCTCTGCGTCAGTTGCCTAATTTAAAATACGATTAATCAGGTCAATAGACCTCTTGCGAAAGTAAAAACCACCTCAATATAGATTTCATGAGATATCAGAAATTAAACCGTTTTTCAGATTCTGAATTTAAACGCCTGGTTGGCGTACCTCGACCAGTTTTTACCGAAATGGTAGATGTTTTAGAAAAAGCAGAATCACTCAAAAAGAAATCAGGTCGTCCTCATACTTTAGATTTAGAGGATCAGTTGTTATTAACGCTCAATTACTTACGGAACTACAGCACTCAACTGGAATTGGCGGCAAATTACCATATCGCTGAAAGCAATGTGAATCGAACCATTAAAAAAGTTGAAGATGCATTAATGAAATCAAGACGTTTTACTCTGCCAAAACGAAGCATTACCACAGCAGACGAACACTTTAACTGGGTCATTATTGATGCCACAGAATGTTCAATAGAACGCCCGAAAAAAAAATCAGAGTAAGTTCTACAGTGGTAAAAAGAAGAAACATACGCTAAAAGTACAAGTGATCTATCATCCGAAGAGCAAACAAATCATAGGGCTAGATATATCGAATGGCAGTCAGCATGACATTAAACTGGCAAGAAAAACGGTTAAGAAATTCAAACATTGTGAATATGTTATGACCGATTTAGGTTACTATGGATTAGAGCAAGATGGTTTTAAATTATTGATGCCAATAAAGAAAAAGAAGAATTTACCCTTATTTGATGTTGAGAAAAAGTACAATAAAATGATTGGAAAAATACGAGTTGTGATCGAACACATCAATAGTCAATTGAAAACATTTAGAATATTAAGTGAACGCTATCGAAATAGACGGAAAAGATTTGGTTTACGCGTCAACTTAATAGCTGCATTGGTAAACCGGATAAATTTTCAATAATGACTTTCGCAAGAGATCTAATGTTCAGATATAAAAAAAACCACCCGAAGGTGGTTTTTTCTTAAGCGTTCAAGAATTATTGAACTGCATATACCGCGATTTCTACACGACGGTTTTGTTCTTTACCCGCAGCAGTTGTGTTATCTGCGATTGGGTTCGCTGAACCTAAACCTTGAGCATTAATACGTGTACGTGAAACACCTTGGCCTGCCAAGTAAGTCGCTACAGAGTTTGCGCGTGCTTGAGACAATGGCAAGTTAATTGAGTCATTACCCGTACTATCTGTATAACCAGTTACAAGAATACCGCTCTGGTTATCTTCTGTTAATACTTGCGCCACTTTGTTCAAAGTGCCATAGAAGTTTGGTTTGATATTTGATTTGTTCGTATCAAATGTAATGCTGCCTGGCATCACAAGGTTAATCGAACCATCTGCATTACGGTTAACGTCTACGCCCGTACCCGCTGTTGCTTGACGTAATTTTTTCTCTTTGTTATCAAGATACACACCCGCTGAACCACCAACAACAGCACCAATCGCTGCTGCACGGTTATTTTGACGGCTGGTATTCGCATTGCCTTTAGAAACACCGTAACCTGCTGCAGCACCAATTAAAGTACCTAGAGCAGCTTTATCATATTCCACACCACCGATGTTATTACCAGTTGATTGACAACCTGTAAGTGCTACGGCCCCTGCTACAGCTGCTGAAATGACTAGTGCACGCATCGCATGACTCCTTGTTGTATGCTTTGTTGTTAAGCGAGATAATGATTTAAATTGAATGGGCTAACCATTGAATTTTTGTTAATAATAAATCGTTTAGTAATATTTTGTAATGTTTATATGTAACTAAAACCAAGTAGTTCGTCACAATATCTTCATAGTTTCCTGTTTAGGCTTTTTTATTTGCCTAACTGTCTCTATATTACTCAAAATATGAAAAAATTTAAGTGATTAATCTCTGGGGACTGTTTGGATATGTCATCGAATAGCAACAAGCAACCGACTTTAAAAAAACTGGCGCGTGGCCTGACGGTCACATCCGTCATGACGGGCAGTACTTTTTTTCATGGCCCCCCAGTGCTGGCCTTGGGTTTAACCAAACTTTTTAAAAAATCCGCAAAAGTGGATGAAACCAATATCAAGATTACCAACAGCTGGTTAGGGGTCAATAACTGGCTGATTGAGCATGTTTTAAAAAATACCCAATGGCAAATCAGTGTAGATGAATTACTGGATTTGAATATGCAGGGCCGTTATTTGATGACCTGTAATCATCAAAGCTGGGTCGATACCACGGTCAACCAGTACTTCGGTCTGACCCGTATGCCCCTGACGCGTTTCTTTACCAAATGGGAGCTTATTTTTATTCCTTTTGTGGGTCAGGCCTTTAAAATCTTAGGCTTCCCGATGATGAAGCGGCATAGCAAGGAACAAATTGCTAAAAATCCTGCGCTGAAATACCGGGATATGGAAGAAGCACGCAAATCTTGTGAACAGCTGATCAGTCAGCCTTTTACCCTGTTAAATTATCTGGAAGGCACGCGTTTTACCCAAGAAAAGCATGATCAGCAGCAGTCTCCCTATACACATTTACTGAAACCTAAAGCCGGTGGTCTGGCATTGGCACTGAGTATTCTCGGCGATAAAATTGATGCGCTGGTCGACATGACCATTGTTTATCCTGACGGTATTCCGGGCTATGGTGAATTTTGGTTAGGTGAAGTGCCACGTATTGCGGTAAATTTAAGAAAAATTGATATTCCAGACTGGGTACTGGGCGGCAATTATGAAGATGATGCTGAATATCGTGCACGTTTTCAAAAATGGATTGATCAAATCTGGACTGAAAAAGATCAGCTCATCGCACAAATGCAGCAGAACTTTGCCCAAGCCCCGGTCGGATCTGTAACTGAGTAATTATGAAGAACGACAACCCGGACATTACGTCCAGCTCCTTTAAATTTGTTCGTAAAGGAACCTGGGGCTGGAAAATTGCACTGATTTACGACATTTTCATGATGGTTTTAATCATCATCAATCTGTTCTGTCTCAGTGCAAACGCCATTTTAATGAGCGATTTTGGTCAGTGGTTGTTTGACTTTATTCGTTTACCGGAAATCTTGCAGTTTTATAAAAGTGATTTACGCCCTTGGGTCATCATTACCGAGGGCTGGTTTACCACCTTCTTGGTCTGTGAATTATTGGCCCGCTGGGTTATCGCAATTGTCCTGCGTCATCATCGACGCTGGTGGTTCTTCCCTTTTGTACACTGGTATGAAATTTTATCCATTATCCCTCAGCTACGTTTCCTGCGCCTGCTGCGTGCGGTCGCGATTGGCTACAACTTGCATAGCCATGGTTATAAAGTAATTCCCAATCGCTGGTATCGCCAAGGCAACTTTTATTACAACATGCTGATGGAAGAGCTTTCTAGTCGGGTGGTACTGACTGTACTGGACGGCATCAAGCGTGAACTGACCACAAGTACATCACATAAACAGTTAATTGATGATTTGGTGGAACATCACCGTAAATTACTGGCCATTGCCTTGGCAGATATCTTGCAAGAATCTTTGGGCAAGGAATTACACTCACAACGTTCCATGATCGCTAAAAATGTAGGGCAAGTAGTGAATCAGGCGATTGAAGATACTCCAGAACTGACCCAATTATTACGTTTGATTCCAATCGTAGGTAGCCGGATTGAACAGCAAATTCAAAGTATTGGTCAACGCCTCGGAGAAAATATCACGCAAGGACTGATTGAACCATTTACCCACACAGGTCAAAAAGAAAATCCGACTTTTACCCTAATTTCAGATAAAATCAGCCAGATTCAGATTGAACATAATCCACATATTGATAAATTGGTCGAATCGGCTGTTTTTGAAACACTTGAAGCAATCCGAAAACAGGTAAAAGTCAAACAGTGGCAACAGATTTTAGAAGAACATGAGCAAAATCAGAGCTCAATAGATAAGTAAAGTTTAAAGTACAGAATCAGATCAATCCGTCCGGTTCTGTTCGCATAAAAAAATAACTGAGATCGCTAGAGAATTACTGCAATTTGTTCTAGGATTTGCACTATTTACAACATTGCTTCGACACAAAACCAGCACGTCAGAAGTATTTAAGGAAGAATTATGGCTGATATACGGATAAAAGGCAGAATGGTCAATGCGATACGCATTAGTCTAGATACCAATGATCATGATGCCATCCGCCAGCAACTTAGCCCAAAATTACAAGCTGCATTTCCACCGGGCACTTTGGCCGTCATCGAAAGTTCAGTTGAACAGGAACTCATTGCGCTGATTCAGTTATTAATCGACCTGGATATACAGCCGATGGCTGTCACGGAAGGCTTACTCGGCGAGCAGGCGCGTGCCATTCAGTTCCCGGTTCTGCCGCCCGATCGCCAGCTAGAAGAAATTAAAGCCACAAAAGAGCAAGTGGTGGAAGTCAAGCCAGAACCCGCAGCAGACAATGCCCAGGTAGCGCCAATTGTTGCGCATGTGACTTCATATCATGATGAAATTCTGCGTACCGGCCAATGTATCGTGCAGCATAATGGCGACATTATTATCAATGCCGGTATCAACAGTGGGTCAGAAGTGATTGCTTCAGGCAATATCCATGTCTATGGCAGCGCGCGTGGTCGTGTCATTGCAGGTGTCGGTGGCAATACGGCGGCACGTATTTTCTGTCATAGCCTCGAAGCAGAACTGATTTCGATCGCAGGCACCTATTGCGTAGCGGATGACATTCCTCCGCATGTGGTCAAAAAATCAGTGCATATTTACTTGAATGATCAACAAGAGCTTGTATTTGAAGCTCTACAATTTTAATGTATAAATAAACACCAAAAACCCCATTTTAAACAGGGGATTTGAACCATAACAGGAGTGGATTCGGTGGCGAAAATTGTTGTCGTAACATCAGGCAAAGGTGGTGTAGGTAAAACTACAACAAGTGCATCTTTTGCAACAGGTTTAGCCCTACGTGGTCACAAAACTGTTGTTATTGATTTTGATGTAGGTTTACGTAACCTTGATTTGATTATGGGCTGTGAACGCCGTGTAGTTTATGATTTTGTGAATGTTTTAAATAGCGAAGCACGATTACAACAAGCACTGATTCGCGATAAAGATATTGAGAATTTATATATTTTACCTGCTTCCCAAACACGTGATAAAGATGCCTTAACCGATGAGGGTGTAGCACGTGTAATGGATGAGCTTTCGCAGGAATTTGACTATATTATTTGTGATTCACCTGCCGGTATCGAGCGTGGTGCCATTCTGGCCATGTACCATGCGGATGAAGCGATCATTGTGACCAACCCTGAAATTTCTTCAGTCCGTGACTCTGACCGTATCATTGGTATGCTCGATAGCAAAACAAAAAAAGTAGAACAAAACGAAGGTCGCATCCGTAAGCATCTGTGTATTACCCGTTTCAATCCGGAACGTGCCGATAAACAGGAAATGCTGACGATTGACGATATTTCTAAGGATATTTTACGTGTACCGACCCTAGGTGTTATTCCTGAGTGTCCAAGCGTTTTACAGGCATCGAATGAAGGTAAGCCAGTGATTCTTTTCACTGAGGCTTCAGCGGGTCAGGCTTATGATGACCTGGTGGCGCGTTTCCTTGGTGAAGAGCGTCCTTACCGTCATATTGAGGTAAAACCTAAGGGCTGGTTAGCACGACTATTTGGAGCGTAGACATGGCAGGATTCTGGAGTAAACTTTTTAGTGGTGAGGAGAAGCCATCAAGCGCACGGACTGCTAAAGACCGTTTGAAGGTGATCGTTGCATCCGAACAAGGCTTGGGTCGTCGCTTGAGCCAGGACAAAATTGACCAGATGAAAACTGAAATCATGCAGGTGGTCAATCGTTATGTTCGCGGTGTCGATGAACAGCATATTCAAATGCAGGTTCGTTCTGAAGCCAATATTGAAATGCTTGAAATGAATATCAATTTACCTGAAGAACGATAATCTGATTTTTGATTGGTCAAGTAAATTGATTCAAGGCAAAATATGAGAGTGGTAGAAATAGTAGTTTAGCTATATTCCGCCCACTTGAAGCATAGCTTCAAGTCTTGCGACTAGGCAAAGCAGTGCTTTGCTAATCTAGTCTCATATTTTGCCTTTTTTCATGCCGAAAAAATTACATTAGATCAAGGAAATTGCGATGGCATTATCTCAACCAGCGACCTTTAACGAAGAATGGTCAGATGAGCGTGTATTTGCCTACTTGAATCAGCTTCCTCCTGCAGGTGTTAATGCTGATTTTCACGTGCTCTATCATGCTTTCAAACATATGCGTCCATTTGATTATGAACGCCTGTTGACGAAATTTGTCGCTGATGGCCGTGATGTCAATGCAACCAATCCGGAAGGACAACGAATTCATGACGTGATTGCCACCTACCCACGTCAAAGTGCGGAGTTTCTGGATGTATTGGCAAAATTTGCCTGAGTCGAGAGTCAATAAAAAGGCCTGCTTTAAAAGCAGGCCTTTTTATTGCAGAGATTCTGAAACTAAACCAGAATATCGCGTTTGCCATTGGCACCCATACCGCTGACAATGCCATTTTCTTCCATCTGGTCAATGATCCGCGCAGCACGGTTGTAGCCCAGACTGAATTTACGCTGTAAGGATGAAGTGGAAGCCTTACGGGTTTCTAGTACAAATGCCACACACTGGTCATATAACGCATCGCGATCTGATCCACCGTCGCCACCATCTTCAAAACCACGACTCGATGGTTCTTCATCAAATGGTGTGAGGATCTCGTCGACATAATTTGGTGAACCACGTTCACGCCATGCATCACAGATCCGGTTGACTTCGTCATCAGCAATAAACGCACCATGCACACGTTCAGGTTCAATTTTACCCGGGCCGAGGAATAGCATGTCACCATGACCAAGTAAATCTTCTGCACCGCCGGCATCCAGAATGGTACGCGAATCGATCTTGGAGTTAACCCGTAATGCGACACGTGTCGGAATATTGGCTTTAATCAAGCCTGTGATTACATCAACCGATGGTCGCTGAGTTGCTAATAGTAAGTGAATACCGGCAGCACGTGATTTTTGTGCCAGACGGGTAATCATCTCTTCAGCTTTCTTACCGACCTGCATGATCATATCCGCGAACTCATCCGCGACAATCACAATGGAAGGCAATGGCGTCAAACGCGGCGCACGTTCACCCACAACAGAATCGCTGGCTTTCCAGGTTGGATCGATCAGGTCTTCACCATTGGCAATCGCCTCTTCCACCTTGCGGTTATAGTCGCTTAGTTTACGGATTTTCAGGAAAGACATCAGCTTATAACGACGTTCCATCTCATTGACACACCAGTTCAATGCGCTGACCGCATCTTTCATATCGGTGACTACAGGCGTCAACAAATGCGGAATATCATTATAGTTCGCCAGTTCCAGCTGCTTCGGATCGATCAGAATTAAACGCAATTCATCTGGGGTATATTTCAGCAACATCGATAAAATCATCGAGTTCACCGCCACCGATTTACCTGAACCCGTGGTCCCTGCCACCAGCATATGCGGTGCTTTACCCAGATCAGCAATCACCGGATTACCGGAAATATCCTTACCCATTGCCATGGAGAGGATGCTATTCGGATCAGTGAAAGCTGGAATAGTTAAAAGTTCAATTAAACGGACCATTTCACGGGTACTGTTCGGTACTTCAATTCCAATATACGGCTTGCCCGGAATGACCTCAACCACACGCACCGATGCCATCGACATCGAACGTGCCAGATCACGCGAAATATTCGTCACTTTAGAGGCTTTTACCCCTGGCGCCAGATCCAGTTCAAAACGTGTTACGACTGGGCCTGGCTGTGCTTCTACCACCTTGGCTTTGACATTAAATTCTTGCAACTTGATTTCAAGAAGTTCAGATAAACGTGCCAGCTGCTCTTCGGTAAAATTCACTTTTTTATTGGGATCAACTTCATCCAGTAAATCCAGACCTGGAAGCGGCGATAAATCTTTACGGCGCTCAACCACCTGCATGGCACGTGACATCGGACGGCCTGAAGCATCAGTTAAAGGCGCATCAAAATCAAACTCGTCTTCATCCTGTGGCTTGCCAGCCGTTTCTTGCCAGGCTTCTACAAATTCTTCTTTAGATAAAGCTTCGCGTACTGCTGCATGAGTTGCAGAAGGAGGAGATACTGGTTGCTCTATACCCTGATGCTGAATTGGTGCCTGTACAAATGCAGAAGATTGGGCATAGCTTGATGCACGTACTGGTGGGCTTGGCTCATCTTCTTCAATCAGCAAATCACCCAGGTCATCCAGATAGGCCTGTAATGCGCTATTTTTCACGACATGTGCAGTCGCCATAGATGCCATCACAGGTGCAACATTGGTCATGTCTTCCACAATTCTTGCCGTCTTTTCTGCTGATGCTGTATTGAATGGACTATGCACATCGGTCGCAGTTTTACCTTGCGGAACTGCAGCCAGAAGTTCATCAAAGATTTCATCATCATCCCAGTCCAGGCCTGTATGTGAAGTCGATGCGGTTCTGGTATGAGCATGAGTCTGTGCTGCAACAGATTGTGGAGCAGCTATATGTGAGACTGGAGAATCAAGCTGTTCTTCTTCAGCTGCTTTGAGTAAGGCATCAATATCCTGTTTATGCCGCTGATCTTCATTTGAATGTAAGGCACGCCATACCTCGCCTGTGGCTACCACACGATCCGGCTGTTGAGGCACTTGCTGTACTTGCTTAAATGTCTCGACTGGCTCAGCAGCCTGCTGCTCAGCTTCAGAAATATCATCAAAAAACTGCGGTTGTTGTGATTCTTTATCGGCAAAATCATCAAATAAGCGCTCAGCTATCTGATCACGCACCACTGGATCTATTTCTACCAGGTGATGCTCAGGCGCGGGCGTGACTGCAACCGCTACTTTTTTGGCACTAATGACTGGCTCTTTTTTGGCGACAGGTGCAGTCCGGTCAAAATCAGACATGCCTTCAGGCACATTGCGGTAGAACAGGTCTTGTAAATAAGCAGGCGTTGCTTTGAGGCTGCTCCAGGTCTTGTTCCACTTCACCCCAAAAGCCAAGGTAAATAACACCACCCAAAGCACCAGCAGGAAGAATGCTGCACCATAGACTGTCAGCAGTTGTTCCAGACTCTGGCCTAATTCATAGCCAATAATACCGCCGGAAGAATTATCCAGCGTATCGGCAGGGACTTGCCAGAATAAAAACAACAGCGCTGAGGTGGTCAGCAACAGGAAGAATTGCGCCGCATAGCGAAATGGCCGGTTCAGGAAGCTACGCGGCCACCAGACCTGAATCGCTTCCATAAACAGATAGACAGGGATCAGCAGACTTGCCCAACCGAGAAAGCCAAACAAAAGGTCTGCAATCCAGGCACCCGCTACCCCACTGGCATTCGAAACGGTCTGCGTATCACTGGAGATATGCATCCACCCCGGATCAAATGGCGTATAGGTCACTGTTGCAAGAAACAGATAAATCCCAAATGAGACTAAAAATAATGTCATTACTAAGCGCTGTGCATAGGCACTCGACACCGCTGTCATATACTGTCCTGTAACCAATTCTTCATGAATATTCTTTTGCTTCAATGCTTGAAAAAAGCGACGCAATAAAATGCATATTATGCACCTGTTCTGTGAAAAAAGATGCACTATTGTGCAAGCACAATGTTACTTATGCTATATAGCCCAAATCGATTTCAATGATCAATAATATCGACTTTAATCTCACACCACTGTTATACAGTTTCACGTATAATTCAATAAATTTCTAAATAAAAAAGGATACAGCTGATGAGCGCACGTCACTCACGACTGATTATTTTAGGTTCTGGCCCTGCAGGCTATAGCGCAGCAGTGTATGCAGCGCGTGCAAACTTGAAACCTACCCTGATTGCAGGCTTGCAACTGGGCGGTCAGCTGACCACGACGACTGACGTCGATAACTGGCCGGGTGATCCCGAAGGTTTGACTGGTCCAGCATTGATGGAACGTATGCAGGCACATGCAGAGCGTTTTGGCACTGAAATCGTGTATGACCATATCAATGAAGTGGATCTTAGCCAGCGCCCCTTCGTGTTAAAAGGCGATATGGAAGAATTCACCTGTGATGCTCTGATCATCTGTACCGGTGCAACTGCCCAATACCTCGGTCTGGAATCTGAAGCAGCCTATATGGGTCAAGGTGTCAGTGCTTGCGCAACCTGTGATGGTTTCTTCTATAAAAACCAGAAAGTAATGGTCGTAGGTGGTGGTAATACTGCTGTTGAAGAAGCGTTGTATTTAGCTAACATTGCTTCTCACGTGACTCTGGTTCACCGTCGTGATTCCTTACGTTCCGAAAAAATCTTGCAAGATCATTTATTTGCCAAAGAAAAAGAAGGCAAGATCAGCATTATCTGGAACCATCAGGTCGATGAAGTACTCGGTGATGCACAATCTGGTGTGACCTCGGTTCGTCTTAAATCAACGCAAGATGACTCTACTCAAAACATTGATGTGACGGGTATGTTTGTGGCGATTGGTCACAAGCCAAATAGCACCATGTTCGAAGGCCAGTTAGAGCTTCGTGATGGTTATATCCAGGTGCAAAGTGGTACTGCAGGTAATGCAACCCAAACTTCGGTACCGGGTGTATTTGCAGCCGGTGACATTGCGGACAGCATTTACCGTCAGGCCATTACTTCTGCGGGTTCAGGCTGTATGGCTGCGCTTGATGCGGAAAAATATCTTGATGCGATGGGCAAACTAGACTAAGCAGCAAGAATAAAAAAGCCGTCCATTATGGGCGGCTTTTTTATTGCTAGAATGAGATGATGATTTATCTATAGATTTATGTCGGGTTTGCCATGTCTTTACTTCCTCCCTCAGAATTCATTTTTCCCAATCCGGTCGAGGTTGATCCTGAAGGTGAAGGACTGATTTGTATTGGTGCCGACCTCTCCCCTTCTACACTTTATGAAGCCTATACACATGGATTATTTCCATGGTTTTCAGAAGGTGATCCAATTTGCTGGTGGAGTCCGGAACCACGCTGCATTATTCGCCCCGAAGATTATCATCCAAGCAAATCCCTGCTACGCAATATGAAAAAGCAGGACTATAAAATTACAATCAATCATGCTTTTGAAAGGGTGATTCGTTCCTGTTCATTGCCGCGTGCTTATGCAGACGACACCTGGATCAGTGAAGATATTATCGCAGGCTATTGTGACATGTTCGACGCAGGATATGGTTATAGCATTGAGGTCTGGGATGAAGATCGCGTCGTCGGTGGACTTTATGGTGTGACCATCGGTCAAGGCTGTTTTGGTGAATCCATGTTTAGTACGCAAACCGATGTTTCTAAAATGGCTTTCTATACTTTAATGCTGATTGGACAGGAAAATAAACTACCCTGGATCGACTGCCAACTGGTCAACGATCATCTTTTAAGCCTGGGTGCCTGCACACTTTCTCGCCAAGCCTATCTTAATTCTTTACAAGATATTGTAAAAAAGCCTGCGATTGATTGGAAAAAGTATCAGGAAGGTGTATTTTCAAGTAAAACAATAGCGCAAAACGCGCGCTTAAGTGAATGAAAATAACAGAGGGTAGTTGTTATGAACTCTTATCAGCCAAAGGCCCTACTGAACGATTTACAGTATTATATTACGCCGCCGCATGATTGCAGCTATCTGCCCAACAAGTCGGCGCGCATGGTTTTTCTGGATCCCGCACATCGAATTGATGTAGTCACTTTATCGGAACTGTCACGTACCGGTTTCCGTCGCAGTGGTGATTTCGTGTATCGCCCCGAATGTCATTTGTGTCGTCAATGTCTGTCTTCGCGTGTGCCTGTTGCTGAATTCCGCATGAACAGTTCACAAAAAAAAGCCTGGAAACGTAATCAGGATCTGGTGATAAAAATTACCAGTCCAGAGCACGCCGGGGACCTACATTATGCGCTGTATGAACGCTATATCAATGAACGCCACGCAGATGGCGATATGTTCCCACCCACCCGGGATCAGTTCGAAAAATTTTTATTGCAAAGCTGCACCGACAGCTTCTTTCTAGAATTATGGCAAGGTGAGCGTCTAATCAGCGTTTCCACTTGCGACCTGCTGGATGATGGCATCTCTGCCGTTTATACCTTCTTTGATCCGGATGAAAATCGTCGTTCACTCGGTGCTTTTGCAATCTTGAAACAGATTGAACATGCACAAAAGCTGGGCTTACAATTTATCTATCTGGGTTATTGGGTGCCACATTCCAACAAGATGAATTACAAATCTCAGTATCTGCCACTGGAACTCTTGATCGATGGACAATGGCGACTTTTAAATCATGCATTGAGTGCCACGGAGATTCAGCAATTGGGAAACTCATTAATGACGACCTTACCCAGCGGATGGAATCACCAGATTATTAAATAAGGTCGTCAGTTTGTATTATTTAAATAGACTAGCAAAATCATCCGTACATGCTTTTACCATAATGATGGCATGTTCACGGCTTCCGTTACTGTTAGGATAATAATTCTTGCGCAGATCAATCTGATGAAAGCCTGATTTTTCATACAGCTTGATCGCAGCCAGATTACTCTCGCGCACTTCCAGGAAAATCTGCACCGGATTATTTTTTAGCATCGCCACTGAAGCCTCCAGCAACTGATAGCCCAAGCCCTGACCTTGCTGTGCCGGATCAATTGCCATGAGCAATAAATTGGCTTCATCCAGCACTGGTTGTAAAATACAAAATCCGGCCACCTGCCCTTGCACTTCAATCACGGTACTTTGATAAGCCGTTACAGCATCTTCGAACTGTTTTAAAGTCCAGGGATGTGATTGAACTGATTTTTCAATCTTTGCAACGACTTCTACATCCGCTGCTTGCATTAAACGAATCATCTTCGTTCATCTTATATAGAATCAACCTCCGCATTATAGAAACTTCATCCAAAAAATCGAGCAAAAAAAAGAGCGATTTTAGTCGCTCTCCAATCTTCAGTTCTGTCACAGACCCAATTTGGCTTTCCAGGTCGCCAACAGTTGATCTGTATAATGATCATTCGGATGGAATCCCGGTTTAAAATACATCAGCATTTCTTTCGCCATACCCGTAATGACACCTTTAGAAGGACTATAGGCATAGGTATAAATGGCTTTTAAGGACTCAAGATTAAACTGCTGATCCTGTTTAAGCAAACGGGCGAGGAAATAGCTTTGCACCACAAATAAGGTTGCCATTGCGATGACCAAGGATGAAGTACGCAGTGCATAGGCTTTTAGGCCTTTGCCAAAAACTCCTTCAAAGACATCATGTGCAACTGCCTTATGTTCATTTTCCTCGATAGCATGCCATAACCACATGGTTTTCATGGTTTCATCTGTCATCAATTCCTGAATGTGGCTATTGGTCAAAAGCTGTGAGGCAATGGTTGCAGTGAAATGCTCAAGTGCCGTAGTTACAGTCAAATCTACCATTTCTTGGGTAATTCCCACAGGCTTACCCAGTTTAGCCATGACTTTACGTGTCGTTTGAATGACTTTATCGGTATAACGATCAAGCGTCTCGACATCATGCCCATGTTTTTGCGCAGAAGCATTAAAGCCGATATGCTCGTGAGTATGCATGGCTTCCTGACCAATAAAAGCAGAAATTTCTTTTTGTAATGCTTCATTATTGGCAATTGCAGGATGGTTACGTACCGCGCGGACTGAATCTATAAAAAACTTTTCACCTGCTGGAAATAGCGCAGATAATGCGGTCATAAAATGAGTGAGACCTGCTGAACCATTCATCCAATATTCCGGTACAGCATCAAAATCAAAGTTCATGCGACGAACCGGAAAACTAGCACCCGCACGATTGGTAATATTTACTTTCGCATTCATGTGACCACTCCCATCAGCCCAACCCAGGCCCAAAAATGTAATATTCATATTCTTATCTGTATATTACGTGGTAATTTTTTTTACATAAGTGCAGTTTAGGTCAAGCCGATATCAGATAAGGACAGCTTTTGAAATCATTGTCAGACAATTTATTTTTAGTTTTATAAAAGTTTGAATCAAAAAAAAGCGCCTCAAAGAGGCGCTTTTCTTACACAATCAGCGATTATGCAGTTACTTTAGCAACTACACCAGCACCAACTGTACGACCACCTTCACGGATCGCAAAACGTAGACCTGGGTCCATTGCGATCGGGTGGATTAGCTCTACTGACATCTCAACGTTGTCACCAGGCATAACCATTTCCACGCCTTCTTTAAGCGCGATCGCACCAGTTACGTCCGTAGTACGGAAGTAGAACTGTGGACGGTAACCGTTAAGGAATGGAGTGTGACGACCACCTTCTTCTTTAGAAAGTACATATACTTCCGCATCGAATTTAGTGTGTGGCTTGATCGCACCTGGTTTAGTCAATACTTGACCACGTTGTACGTCTTCACGCTTAGTACCACGAAGAAGAACACCACAGTTCTCGCCCGCACGACCTTCGTCAAGAAGCTTACGGAACATTTCTACGCCGGTTACTGTAGTAGTTTGAGTATCACGGATACCAACGATTTCTACAGACTCACCTACTTTAACGATACCAGTCTCTACACGGCCAGTTACTACTGTACCACGACCAGAGATTGAGAATACGTCTTCAATTGGCATAAGGAATGGAAGATCGATCGCACGCTCTGGCTCTGGAATGTAAGAGTCAAGTGCTTCAACAAGCGCAACTACCGCTGGCTCGCCGTATTGGCTGTCATCACCGTTAAGCGCAAGAAGAGCAGAACCACGGATTACTGGAGTGTCATCACCCGGGAAGTCGTAAGTAGAAAGAAGTTCACGAACTTCCATTTCAACTAGTTCAAGAAGCTCTTCGTCATCTACAAGGTCGCATTTGTTCAAGAATACAACGATGTAAGGTACACCTACCTGACGAGAAAGCAGGATGTGTTCACGAGTCTGTGGCATAGGACCATCAGTCGCAGCACATACAAGGATCGCGCCGTCCATCTGAGCAGCACCAGTAATCATGTTTTTAACATAATCGGCGTGACCCGGGCAGTCTACGTGAGCGTAGTGACGAGTTGGAGAATCGTATTCTACGTGTGAAGTATTAATTGTAATACCACGTGCTTTTTCTTCTGGTGCAGAGTCGATTGCAGCGTAGTCTTTCGCTTCGCCACCGAATTTCTTCGCACATACAGTTGCAATTGCAGCTGTTAAAGTTGTTTTACCATGGTCAACGTGACCAATTGTGCCCACGTTAACGTGTGGCTTATTACGTTCAAACTTAGCCTTAGCCATGAGATCTTCCTTTTTAAACTACTCATGCAGGATCACTGCATGAGCACTTGGTTTTTAACTATGAATTAGTTTGGGCTTATAGTAATCGAAAGATTACTCGTCGTCACCTTTTTTACCGCCAGACTGGAATTTAGAAATGATGCCTTCAGCCACGTTACGTGGAGTTTCAGCATATTTAGCAAATTCCATAGAGTATGTTGCACGGCCTTGAGACATAGAACGCATTTGAGTCGCGTAACCAAACATCTCAGCAAGTGGAACCTCAGCTTTAATTGCTTTAGTACCACCAGGCAAGTCATCCATACCTTGAACCATACCACGACGACGGTTTAAGTCACCCATGATATCGCCCATGTAGTCTTCTGGAGTTTCTACTTCAACTTTCATGATAGGTTCAAGAAGAACAGGATCTGCTTTCATGAAACCGTCACGGAAGGCATAAGAACCAGCCATCTTGAACGATAATTCGTCCGAATCGACATCGTGGTAAGAACCGTCAAACAATGTAGCTTTAATGCCAACTACTGGGTAACCAGCAAGGACACCATTCTTCATACGCTCTTGGATACCTTTATCCACAGCACCGAAGAATTCTTTAGGAACTACACCACCAACAACTTCTTCAACGAACTCGTAGTCTTTACCAGCATCAGCATCCATTGGCTCTAAACGTACGTATACGTGACCAAATTTACCTTTACCACCAGTTTGACGAACGAATTTACCTTCTTGCTCAACTGACTTTTTGATCGTTTCACGGTAAGAAACCATTGGTTTACCAATGTTTGCTTCAACACCGAATTCACGCTTCATACGGTCAACAATAATGTCAAGGTGAAGTTCACCCATACCAGCGATGATTGTTTGACCTGACTCTTCATCAGTACGAACGCGGAATGATGGATCTTCCTTAGCCAAACGACCTAAAGCAATTGACATTTTTTCTTGGTCAGCTTTAGTTTTTGGTTCAACAGCCAATGCAATTACTGGCTCTGGGAATTCCATACGCTCAAGTGTGATGACATTTTTCTCATCACAAAGTGTATCACCTGTAGTTACGTCTTTAAGACCTACACACGCAGCGATATCACCCGCACGAATTTCTTCAACGTCTTGACGATCGTTCGCGTGCATTTGCACGATACGGCCGATACGTTCACGTTTAGATTTAACTGGGTTATAAACAGAATCACCTTGTTTAAGAACACCAGAGTAAACACGTACGAAAGTTAAGTTACCTACGAATTTGTCGTTCATGATTTTGAACGCAAGTGCAGAGAACGGAGCTTCGTCAGATGCTTCACGAATCGCTTTAGTTTCAGCCTTATCGTCAAGAACACCTTCAATCGCTTTAACTTCTGTAGGCGACGGTAAGAATTCAATTACTGCGTCCAACATACGTTGAACACCTTTGTTTTTGAATGCTGTACCACAAAGCATTGGTTGAATTTGACAAGCCAAAGTTTGGACACGTAGACCAGCAACGATTTGTTCTTTAGTCAAATCGCCATTGTTCAGGTATTCATCCATTAACTCTTCAGAAGCTTCAGCAGCAGCTTCAACCATGTTTGTACGCCATTCTTCAGCAGTTTCTTGAAGTTCAGCCGGGATTTCACCGTATTCAAACTTCATACCTTGTGAAGCTTCGTCCCAAATGATCGCTTTCATTTCGATCAAGTCGATTACGCCTTGGAAGTTTTCTTCAGCGCCAACAGGGATTACTACAGGTACTGGAGATGCACCTAAACGTGTTTTCATTTGTTCAACAACACGGAAGAAGTTGGCACCAGTACGGTCCATCTTGTTCACGAATGCTAAACGAGGCACTTGGTATTTGTTCGCTTGACGCCATACAGTTTCAGACTGAGGTTGTACACCACCTACAGCACAGTAAACCATGCACGCACCATCAAGAACACGCATAGAACGTTCAACTTCAATTGTGAAGTCAACGTGTCCCGGTGTATCAATTACGTTGATACGGTGTTCAGGGAACTGTTTAGACATACCTGACCAGAATGTAGTCGTAGCAGCAGAAGTAATGGTAATACCACGTTCTTGCTCTTGCTCCATCCAGTCCATTGTTGCTGCACCATCGTGTACTTCACCAATTTTGTGAGATACACCTGTGTAGAACAGAATACGTTCTGTAGTTGTGGTTTTACCCGCATCAATGTGCGCAGAAATACCAATGTTACGATAACGAGAAATTGGGGTTTGACGTGCCATGATTTCTAGCATTCCTAAATTTTGTTGTTTAAAACAGGACGCTTTAAGCTGCATAGCAACTTAAAGCGCTTTGGTGACAAAACCATGACGGTCTTATCACTCTCCTGAATAGGGCCTGTTTTATCTGCTTAGAAACGGTAGTGAGAGAATGCTTTGTTGGCTTCAGCCATACGGTGCACATCTTCACGTTTCTTAACCGCAGCGCCTTTGCCTTCAGATGCATCAAGCAACTCGCCAGCAAGACGTAAAGCCATAGTTTTTTCAGAACGCTTAGCAGCAGCATCTACTAACCAACGCATCGCTAGAGCAGTACGACGGGATGGGCGTACTTCCATAGGAACTTGGTATGTAGCACCACCAACACGGCGTGCTTTTACTTCGACCATAGGACGAACTTTTTCAAGAGTAGTCTCGAAAAATTCAACTGGGTCTACTTTAGATTTTTCTTGAACGCGGTCTAAAGCACCGTAAACGATACTTTCAGCAATAGATTTTTTACCATCTTGCATTACGTGGTTCATGAATTTAGCGATTGTTTGGCTGCTGAACTTAGGATCCGGAAGGATTTCACGAGCAGCGACTACGCGACGTCTTGGCATTTTAAACTACCTATAAAGATGACACTTCAGGTTTATCCAGCATGAGTACAAAGTGTCATGTACTACTCGCTGGCCTTACTATACGTCGCTTGGAATTTTCACAAAATTAATGCAGAAATCAGACAAGCGAGACGATAAAGGATTGCGGTTCTACGTTCTTAAAATTTAATTCTTAACGAATTATTTCTTAGGACGTTTAGTACCGTATTTAGAACGAGACTGGTTACGATCTTTAACACCAGCACAGTCTAAAGAACCACGAACGGTATGGTAACGTACACCTGGTAAGTCTTTAACACGACCACCACGGATAAGAACAACACTGTGCTCTTGTAGGTTATGGCCTTCACCACCGATGTAGCTAGAAACTTCGAAACCTGAAGTTAAGCGAACACGGCAAACTTTACGCATTGCTGAGTTAGGTTTTTTAGGTGTAGTTGTGTAAACACGTGTACAAACACCACGGCGCTGTGGACAAGCCTTCAACGCAGGAACTTTAGATTTTTCAACTAAAGTCGTACGACCCTTGCGGATCAACTGATTTGTTGTTGCCATTTGGCAATTCTCCCGTTAATAAAAAGCCCCAAAAAACTACTACTTTTTGAGGGCATGCAATTGTAATTCAAGATGCAAAATTGGTCAACCTACTCAAGCCAAGCAAATACCGTTTCTCACGACATTTGCCTGCTTTTATTTACCTTCAAAATTCGCTTATTTTTTTGAATTTTTACTGACTTTTTTAGTCACATCTTGAGCTTCAGATTCAGTTTTCGAATTTTCTTGATCGTCTACGCCCTGCTGTGAAGTCTCTGTAGCAGCTTCTGCCTCGTCAGCAGCTTCTGGATGCAGTTCAGCTTCGATTTCCGGATCAAATGAAGTTTTGGTTAAAGCGGGTTGTTGCGACTGCTTATCTACCGCAGGTTCAACCAACTCATCGTTAAGCGCTTCCAGCCCTTCACTCACCTTTTCATCTTTCTTCACTTCTGCTTCTTCAGAGCTTAGATCATTCTGCTCTTTTTTGACCAGCTTGACTTGGGTAATCGTGTTATTGCCCTCAATCGCAATATCTTTATCCATGATCGGCTTATCTTTCGGAAGCTCAACTTCGTGAGAGACACCATTTAGGAGTTTCGGAGTTGCCTGTTGCAACAAACTGACTGCTTTTTCATAGGCAGCATAAGGAGACAATTGCGAATCCTGATGCTGAATCAGGTATTGGCGTGCATGCGAGAATGCTTCCTGAGCTTTCTGATTTACATCCTCGACAAAACGATGGCTATATACAGCACCAATACCAGCACTCGCCAGAGGCGTCAGTTTGGTTAATCGCTCCAGAATCGAAATTTTTGGCAGATGATTCATCCATTCCCATTTAGCCTCTCCCTCATGACGACTTAACCATTGCTTGATGGCGCTGACATCATTATCAGAACCTAGCATGGCTTGTAACTGCGAGATATCATGAGTTTTAAGTGTATTACTTAAAGCTTTTAAACCTAATAATAAGGTCTGTTTTTCCGCAATCAGGCTCAGGTCGATCTGTCTAAAGATATGCTGGACGATTTCTTGATCATCTTCTTTGCTCAGGTCAAAACCATAAGAGCGACCGACTTGATAGATGGTACGCAATGCCATCAGTAAAGAAGCGGGAATATCAATCGCGGTGCCAAGCATTCCTGAAGCACCACTTACTGCACCCTGCACCGTTGCAATCCATTTGTTTTGTTCACCTAAAGCCTGTGAAATTCGCTTGGATCGATCGACGTCCTGAGTCAATTCCTCTAAATCTTTCGCTCCCGCTTCACTCAGGATGGCATCCACCGAACTGGTTTGATTACTGAATTGATTCAGACGGTCATAAAAGTAGTTAGACACTTTTTCGGTCAGATCGGGAGAGACAAAATGCGCGACATTATTCACGGTATTAAAACGGCGTCCGAGAAGTTGGCGCGATACATTTGGAAGATGCTCGCGAAGCATTTGCTGAGGATTATCATATTTTTTAGCTGAAAAAGCGCTTTTCGTCTTCGCCGAACCATCAATCACCTGATCGGAGTTAGAAGGCTTCAGCGCTTTAGTCACCGAATCCGGCGCAACATGATTCAATAAATCCAATCCGGTTGAACTGAACTTTTTCGCCACTCCAAAGGCATTCGAAATCAGACCATTAGATTGTTTATTATTAGCATTTACCATTTTTTACCTCAGCATTCATGTGCTTGTATTTGGTATAAATACTAGGTGTAGTCAGCATTTATCTCAACTTTATTCTGTTTCATTTAGTAAAACCCCAACACGCCGACTCACAAACTCAACCGACTGTCACACGGCATAACATTTGCCATAAGATTTCAAAAGTCTTTCTGCTATCATGTTCCCCATCATGAAATAAGGCTAGGCGCTGGATTGGGCGATTTTAAAACCCAGATATCTGCCGCTGGGCATAGAGCAAACTATAAGGATCTGTAGATGAAACGTGTTGTCATCACTGGCATGGGTATTAACTCATGTATTGGTAATACATTAGAGGATGTAAACCATTCTTTACAAAACGGGATTTCAGGAACACGTTTTAATCCGACTTATGCTGAACTCAATTTCAAAAGTCATGTCAGTGCTGCAGCCGAGCAGGATTTCGACGGGATCGACCGCAAACTGAAACGCTTTATGGGCGTATGTGCAATGTATGCGTACAACTCAGCTCTTGCTGCAGTTGAACATGCAGGTTTAAAGGTTGAAGATCTAGCTGGCAACCCACGTTATGGTATCGCGGGTGGTTCAGGTGGCGGTTCAACTGCTTCCGTTATTGAAATGAACGAATTATTGCAAACCAAAGGTGCGCGTAAAGTCGGTCCTTTCTTTGTACCACGTAATATGACCAACACCATTACGGCTAACGTTGGCGTTGCATTCAAATTACAAGGTGTAGCACATACCATTACTAGTGCATGTGCAACTTCTGCGGATGCGATTGGTTATGCCTACAACCTGATTCAACTCGGCAAACAAGATTTAATGCTGGCAGGTGGCGGTGAAGAAGATCACTGGTCACAAAGCTTGTTGTTTGATGCGATGGGCGCACTTTGCTCTAAATACAACGACAGCCCTGAAACAGCATCACGCCCTTATTCTGCAGACCGTGACGGTTTCGTGATTGCCGGTGGTGGTGGTTTTGTAATCCTTGAGTCTTTGGAACATGCGCAAGCGCGTGGTGCCAACATTCTTGCCGAAGTCGTAGGCTATGCAGCTAACTCGGATGGTGCCGACATGGTTGCACCATCTGGTGAAGGTGCAACGCGTTGTGTACTGATGGCTTTAGAAGAAGCAAAACAACACGGTGTCGATAAAATTGACTATGTAAATACACATGGTACTTCTACTCCAGCGGGTGACATCACAGAACTTAAAGCAATGGAACGTGCTTTCGGTGAAGGTCAGGTTCCGCCACTAAGCTCAACCAAGTCAATGACAGGTCACAGTCTGGGTGCTGCTGGTGTTCAGGAAGCGATTTATTCAGTTCTGATGATGCAAAATGACTTTATTGCGCCAAACATCAACGTGACCGAGCTGGATGAAGGCGCGAAACCGTTTGATATCGTGCTTGAAAAACGTGACGCAAAATTGAATACTGTGATGAGTAACAGTTTCGGTTTCGGCGGCGTAAATGCTTGTCTCATTTTCAAAAAGTGGGAAGGCTAAGCTGCCCAGTTTAGGGTGACTTGATGGATGCTCCTTCTGATGCTTTCTTGTGGGTAAAAGCATTACATATTATTGCGGTGGTTTGCTGGTTCGCGGCTTTGTTCTACTTGCCACGGTTATATGTTTATCATGCCATGAGCGAAGATGCCGTCAGTCATCAACGCTTTGAAGTCATGGAACGCAAGCTGTACCGTGGCATCATGTGGCCAGCCATGCTGGCTACCTTGATTACAGCGCACTTTCTGGTGGATTGGGGTGATGCAACGCGTCACTATCATGAAGCCTTATGGTTTTACCTTAAAGTCGGCCTGGTCGGCTTATTGGTGATTTACCATCTGGTGTGTGGTTATTACCGCAAGAAGCTGATTGATAATGCACATTACAAGTCACACAAGTTTTGGCGTTATTTTAATGAGATGCCAACCCTGATCTTATTTGCAGTGGTGATTTTAGTCGTAGTTAAACCTACTTTCTAATTCACCTGCTAAATAAAAAATCCCCGATCAGTCGGGGATTTTTTATGTCTGAATATTTAAGGATTACCACGCTGACGCATACGCGGCTTATACAGCAAACGATAGGTCACTGCCAGAATAATCAACCATAAAGGACTGATCATCAGAGCTTTTAGAGTATCAGGTTCCAAGCTTAGAATAATCAAGGCGAACAACAAGAATGCTAATACCACATAAGACATCCATACCCCACCCGGCATTTTAAAGGTCGAAGCCACATGTTTTTGCGGTTGCTGCTTACGGTAACGGATGTAGCACACCATGATGATGCTCCAGATACTAATAAACAGGATCACACACAGCGAACTTGCCAGAGTAAAAGCTTCGGTGGTGTTTCAAAAAGTATGCTGGCATTAAACGAATCCATTATTGATATAAAAGAACACTAAATCAAAGGCTTTGAAATGATTTTCAAGCTTTTTGGAGAAGTTGCAGCTTCTCCTAAAGCCTCGC
>NZ_JBWZQN010000019.1:0-52437 GCF_056724605.1 Prolinoborus fasciculus
CTGGACAAAATGACTCCAGATGAGTTTTACTATGACCAGCTACCACAACAAAATAAGGTAGCTTAACTAGAGCAGAATATCACTTATAAATAAGCTTTTAGTTGTTCAAACAAGTGGGACCACCTCTTATGTAAGATATTCAGGATCCAAGTTATAGAACCTCGGGTTTATGTAAGAATACTTATCGGATGAGTTTTTTTGTAGCGTTGACTGGCCAAATACAGACCGATTTTCTTGAAAATCTTTTATAGGGAAGATAATTTAATGGCAAATTATAAAAAGAGCATAGCAATGGTCAACTGCGGTAATCCCCCTATAATAAAATCCAAGAAGACATAAACAATATGAAACCAGGTACGATGAAATAGATCAGCAATAATATTGAGTTAAATGACATGCAGGGTTTCCATACTTTCTTATTAAGTTTAGAAGAAGAAGGTGGTGTTGATATGATCGCAGTAGGTCATGAGTCTTATACAGGACATCGCCTAGTACATAAGGTTAAGTTTGAAAAGAATTAGCACCTCCTCTGAGAGATTTTTCTTTACCAGTCTGTCTTTGTAACATCCAGTAATTTTTTTGTAACCTTATTGTTATTTATTGTTCACTTTGTTTATTATATAAAAGATGAAAGGTGGAGAATTTAAGATGCTCACTAAGGTGGTCGAAGCCATTGTGATTTCACTAATGGTAATTGCATTAATACTCATTATTTATGAAATGGGACAAGGACTTAATTGGACTTTATAAACGCTTTCTCAGTTTAAAAAAAGTCCTCAATTGATGGCATTAATTTATTTATCAGAAGTTTCAGAATTTTGATCTTATGCTTGGCTGACTAAAGATGAATAATATCTATATTGGTGATATTGTTTACCTAGTTTACGGTAGTCATCCAATGATGGTTGAAAAATTGCAGGATAATTTAGCTACTTGTATATGGTTCAGTGATAAAAAACATTTTTTCCGTGAGAATTTTCCCTTAAATATCTTAATAAAAAAAACGTAATTCAACAAAATATACCTGGGCGAATTCAACGCTCATAGTGTACAGGTCATTTCGACCATGGCATGTGTTACTGATCTGAACAATGAATCACTGGTAGAATTTTCTGCTGATGAACATGGATTTAAAGAGCTACTTAGTGAAGTCATGAAAATGAATTACGGTGCATTTTAAAACTATGTTATCGCTTGAACTGAGGATCAGAAAGCTTGTTTGAATCGATATATTTCATCCATAGATTATGCGCGAATGCTAAGAAATCTGTAGTTCGAATATTAACCCAAAAGAAGATCATTTTTTGATTTATGCGAGAGATCTATTTTATTTTTATATTTATAAGGCTAAACTTGCCTCCAATTTAATACTGGTATGTACCACTTAATTTTAGGACGTACTTTAAATATTAAATGTATTTAAAAATACTGTTTGCATGTTCGCCTAAACGATGATTTTCCATTACCACATGATGATCTGACTCAGGAATATTGATGATGACCATAGTTACCGATGATTTAGGTCATGGTATGGGCAATGCCTGGGAAAATAAAGACTGGGCACATATTTCTGATCCAGAATTACAAAGCCTGCAGCAGCACTATTCCTGTTTACAAGGTCATTTTGAGATTTTGTGGTGTAGTCCTCGGCCATTTTCATCTGCGGCGCTGGTCAAGGTGGAGCAGGATTTTGTGAGCAGGGATGAAGCAGTCGCGCATCAGTATTTGATTAAGCGCAGCCATTGTTCCTTTCGTCGTGCCCGCGATATTTTACAGGAGCATGCCGTTCTTCAACATTTAGCCTGCAAGGAAATTCCTGTTGCAGCATTGATTAGATCAAATCAAGGTCTGACCGCTTTAGAGCTAGGTGACTGGACCTATGAAGTCTATGCAAAAGCAGCCGGCTTAGATCTGTATGCAGATCAGCAATCTTGGAAACCTTTTTTCTATGCTGAACATGCGGCGAAAGCGGGGCAATTGCTGGCAAGCTTACATATGGCCATGCAGGATTTTCCTGAGCAGCAAGGCCGATCAGCATCTTATTTAGTGTCCAATCAGCAGCTTTTAGACAGTGAAAATATCGTTACAGCCATTCAACGGCGCATTGCAAACAGTCCAGAATTAAGCCGTTACTTTGCCGACAAAAATTTAGACCCTTACTTTTTAGATCAAATCTTACAGGTTCACCAGCGTATTCAGCCTGTATTGCAACAGGCAAGCAGAATTTGGACCCATAACGATTTACACGCTTCTAATCTATTTTGGTCAGCGCCGGATGCCAAAGCTGAAATTACTGCCGTAATTGATTTTGGTTTATCTGACCGAAACTCAGCAATTTATGATCTGGCTGTGACGATTGAACGTAATTTTATTGATTGGTTGGAATTAGAGCAGAACTCACATATTCAGATTGATGAGGCCGGTTTAACTGCCTTTCTACATGCTTATTTTTCCAAAGTACATCCACAAGAAGATTTTAGTATTTTGCCAGAACTGCTGAAAATCGTGCATCTGGATTTCGCTTTTTCAGAGCTGGAGTATTTTGTGGGCATTACCCACAACCTCAACCATGCAGATGCGGCTTATTACGACTGGATTATCGGTCATGTGGACTGGTTCTTTGGCGAACAAGGCCAACAATTTACCCAGACTTTAACCCGGCTCATTCAACACGAATTGCACTCTTCTTAGTTGCTCTCTAAACCCGGCATCATCACCCACTTCAAATACATAAGGTTTCGTATGAACAATCGTCAACTCAAACAGAATGTATTAACCCGATCTTTAAATATGATCATTCTGTCGCAGCTTTGTTTAGCCCCGCTGACTTATGCTGAAGACGATGTTCAACAGCTTGACACGATTGTCATTACAGCCGATCAAAGCATCCCTTACTCGAGTGCCAAAGTGAATGTCGAGGGATTTGCTACGGACAGTCTGCAAAAAATACCTGCATCGGTCTCTATCGTGACTGCCGATCTCATTGCTGAACAACATGCTCGCGTGCTGAGCGATGTGGTAAAAAATGATGCAGCCATCGGTGATGGCTATGCTGCAATTGGCTATTATCCAAACTTTGTCTCGCGTGGCTTTGAACTCGATTTGGCATCAAGCTACCTCATTAATGGCAATGTGATTCGTGGTGAACAAAACGTTGCACTTGAAAACAAAGAACGTGTGGAAATTTTAAAAGGCATTTCCGCGATTCAAAGTGGTATGTCGACCCCGGGTGGTGTGGTCAATTATGTCACCAAGCGACCGAAAGATATCCAGGCCCTGACATTCTCTGCCGATCAACACGGCCAGTTTTCAGTGGCAACTGATCTCGGTGGTTTTTTGGGTGATGAGCAGCAATTCGGATATCGCATCAATCTGGTGAATGAGCAGATTGAGTCTTATGTCGATCACGTGGATGGTGAGCGCTATTTAGCGGCATTGGCCTTAGACTGGAAAACATCTGAGCAATCTAAATTGGAATTTGATCTTGAAGCACAGCGTTCCGAACAAAAATCAGTGCCAGGCTATCAATTACTGGATGGCAAAGTCCCAGAAAATGTGAAATGGGATCGATTGCTTGGTTACCAGACTTGGGGTAAACCGGTCACGATCGATAGTCTGAATACTGGTTTAAAATATAGTTATGCCTTGAATGATGACTGGAACTTGGGACTTGTTGCAGCGCACAGTAAATCCAAGGTTGATGATTATTCAACATTTGCTTGGGGATGCTATGCCACGGTATGTGAATATAATGGCTTAGGCAACACCTTTGATGCTAATGGCAATTATGATATTTATGATTATCGCAACCCAGATGACACCTTTAAGACCAATCAATTTAAAGTCAAATTGGATGGGGTGATTGATACCAACTGGGCACAACATTATCTAAATTTTGATATTACGCAAACCAATAAATCTCGTGATCGATATCCTGGATTAAATAGAAACATATATACACATTTATACGAGAACCCAGAGGACATAGATATTGCAGGTAATATTTATGAGGATCCACTACAAGTAGAACAACAATTAGGTGATGTCGGTCCCTATTTTAAAGCTTTAGATAGTGAACAGACTGCTTTTACGGTTTTAGATCGTATTGAGTGGAATGAGAAATGGTCTACTTTGATTGGTGGAAAATGGATCGAGCTTGATGAACAAGCACATGCTTATGATGCAGAGGGTAAGCAGGTAATAAAAGTTCGTGATACGGATTTAGGCAAATTTTTACCACAGTTTGCAGTGAGTTATAGCCCGGTAGAGTCAACAACTCTGTATGCCTCTTATGCCAAAGGTTTGTCAGATGGAAAGACAGCGCCTTGGTTTGCAGAGAATGCTGCTGAAACTCTAGCGCCGATCTATTCAGAGCAATATGAAATTGGCCTAAAACAACAGATCAAGCAGTTTTTATTGACTGCCTCGCTATTTGATTTACACCAAGACAACCAATATAGCAAGCCGATTTCAGGACTTCGCTATTTTGTTGCGGAAGGCGAACAACATAGTCAGGGTCTGGAGCTCGGACTGAATGGTGCATTAACCGATCATCTGGCCTTAACTTCATCTTTAGCCTTGACTAAAGCCCGTTTAGAAAATGTAGAAGCGGTTGAATATGGCAATCATCAGGCGCAAAACGTGCCAAAAGTTCGTTTCGCAACACATCTTCGCTATAACGTACCGAGCATTGCAGGTTTCACTGTTCTGGCAGGTGGTCAATACAGTTCCAGCAAATATGCTAACAAAGAGGGTGCTGCGAAAGTCGCAGGTTATAGTGTGGTTGATTTAGGCGCTGCTTATCAATTTAAGCTAAATACGACCGATGCATTGCTACGCTTGAATATTAATAATCTGTTCAACAAGAAATACTGGCGTGATGCAGGTGAATTTTTGGGTGACGATTATTTATTCTTGGGTTCGCCGCGTACAGCAACCTTGTCATTCAATCTGAACTTCTAAATTGGCTGCTTAATCAGGTTATATTGCTATGGAAAATATAGAAATTGCAGCGTTCATTTTAAATGTTTTAGGTGTCTGGTTGACGTCTAAACAATATAAAGCCTGCTGGGTAGTGAATATTGTCGCTGTATTTCTGTATATCATTATTTTTTATCGTGTCAATTTATTTGCAGACGCAGCATTACAAGCCGTATTTATCTTGATGCAACTCTATGGCTGGTATAGCTGGTCGAAGAAAGATCAAGACCAGGATCTGACTGTACAGATTGGCTATTTGAATAAAAAAATCTGGGTATATAGCCTGATTGTGGGTATTGTCGCTGGTCTGGTGATTGGTGCCTTATTTGCTCATTTCACCGCAGCGTCACTACCTTGGTTGGACTCCATGTTAGCCTCTTTTAGCTTGGTGGCAAGTTATTGGGCGGCAAAAAAATATATTGAAAGCTGGGGCTTGTGGTGTGTTCTAGATGTGATTTATGTCGGTATGTACACCCATAAATCATTGTATTTAACAGCCGTACTCTATTTTCTCTTTATTCTTCTTGCACTGAATGGCTGGAGAATGTGGCGAAATCTTTATAGAGTGAAATTATCTTGAAATGACACTATTGCAAATAGAAATTTGAGGTGATGCTCTTTCCTTTAAAAAAAGTGTTTATAGACTAAAAACTTTATTTGAATTGGCCGCAGCTTGAAAATGTTGCTGATATTTTGTGAAAGCTAGCTACCATACATTCAAAGCGAACCGAAGTTCGCTTTGAATGTATTTCACTTCTTAAAAGAACCCGGCTGGTTTGGTCGAATAGCTCACTAACAGATTTTTGGTTTGTTGATAATGATCCAGCATCATTCTGTGATTCTCACGACCAATGCCGGATTTTTTATAGCCACCGAAAGCCGCATGCGCAGGGTAGATGTGATAACAGTTGGTCCAGACCCGACCGGCCTGAATGGCACGGCCAGCACGGTAGGAAGTATGCGCTGAGCGTGACCAGACCCCGGCACCGAGTCCGTAAATCGTATCGTTGGCGATCTTGATCGCATCATCAAAGTCTTTAAAGGTGGTCACAGCCAATACAGGCCCGAAGATTTCATCCTGGAAGGTCTTCATGTCATTGGTGCCTTTAAAGATAGTCGGCTCAATATAGAAACCTTGACCCACTTCCTGACGTGCTTCACCACCAGTCAGGATCTGTGCGCCTTCTTCACGACCAGTGGCAATACAGCCCAGAATCTTGTCCTGCTGTTCCTGTGAGGCTTGCGCGCCAATCATGGTGTCAGTATCCAGCGGATGCCCGGTTTTAATCCGTTTCACCCGTTCAACGGCACGCGCCAGAAATTCGTCAGCAATACTTTCCTGGATCAGCGCACGCGATGGACAGGTGCAGATTTCACCCTGGTTCAGGGCAAACATGGCAAAACCTTCCAGCGCTTTGTCCAGATAATCGTCTTCCTGATCCATGATGTCGGCAAAGAACAGATTCGGTGATTTACCCCCCAGTTCCAGCGTCACCGGAATAATATTTTCGGTGGCATATTGCATGATCATCTGACCGACGGCGGTAGAACCGGTAAAGGCAATCTTGGCAATGCGTGGGTTGGTGGCTAGCGGGCGACCGACTTCAACCCCATAACCATTGACGATATTCAGGACACCCGGTGGCAAAATATCCTGAATCAGTTCAGCCAGCACCAGAATGCTGACCGGAGTCTGTTCTGCAGGTTTCAACACAATGCAGTTGCCCGCAGCCAGGGCAGGTGCCAGTTTCCAGGCAGCCATCAGAATCGGAAAGTTCCACGGGATAATCTGACCCACGACGCCCAACGGCTCATGAAAATGATAAGCAATCGTATCTTCATCAATTTCGGAAATGCCGCCTTCCTGCGCACGAATACAGCCGGCAAAATAACGGAAATGGTCAATAGCCAGCGGAATATCGGCAGCCAGCGTTTCACGGATCGGTTTGCCGTTATCCCAGGTTTCTGCCACTGCCAGCAGTTCCAGATTTTGTTCCAGACGATCGGCAATTTTCAACAGAATATTGGAGCGGGTGGTCGGCGATGCTCTGTTCCATTGTTCTTTGGCTTTGTGCGCTGCATCCAGGGCCAATTCAATGTCTTCTACAGAAGAACGCGGAACCTTGGTAAAGACTTTGCCATCTACCGGAGAGATGTTGTCAAAGTATTCACCTTTGACCGGAGCGACCCATTCGCCGCCAATAAAATTCTCGTATTGTGCTTTAAAATGAACTTTTGAATCAGGTTGATTAGGATCGACGTAACGCATATTTATTTCCTTTGCTTATTTTCGTATGGCAAAACCGCTTCTACAGCTTTGGTATAAGGTACTTCTGCACCTTATTTGATTAATATAACTGGTATAAGGTTGGAAAAAGGTTGGAGCTAGCATGTTCACGATATTTTCATCCATTTTAAAAAAATAACGATTACAGCGGATGTAAATCATGAATTGTTGTGAGAATAAGGAATGATGACAAAACAAGATTTGATGGAAAAAAGGCACAATACTGATCAGCTTCGGCAAAACAGCAGTTTGTCTCCCTTACATGCAGAACAGCTGGGACAGAGTATTGCCAGCTCCTGGCAACGTTCATCCTCGGCTGAAATCCCGAAGAATCGTTTAGCAGCACCGCTGACGGATTTAAAAAAGACCACTTCTTCCTCAACTTTAGCCCAAGCCCTGCAACATTGTGCTCAGGATTTAAAACATATTGCCGAGCAATCTTCTATGGTGCTGGCGGTCGGAGATATCGGCAGCACCATCATTTGGGCAGCTTCTAGCCCACAAATGCAAAGTGCCGCAGAAAGTGTACATTTTATTGAAGGTGGGCAATGGCGCGAAGAGCTAGTCGGAACCAATGCATTGGCATTATCCTTAAAAACTCAACAATCCAGCTGTGTCTTTTCCAGTGAACATTACATGTCCTCCATTCATGATTGGGTTTGTTACGCTGCCCCGATTATTGATCCCTATTCAAAACAGGTCTTAGGTGTCATTGATCTGTCGACTACCTGGCCAAAGCATAACAGTTTAGCACTACTAGCTGCGGAGCGCTGTGCTACGATCATCCAGTCGGCTCTACTAGAATGCCAGAAGCAGCGCCTGTTTATTCGAGCTTTTTCAGTACCTCAAGTGCTGTTTAATGGCAAGATGCTGGTTCTGACTCCTCGACAGATTGAAATTCTGACCATTCTAGCCTTATGTCCGCAGGGTCTGAGTCTAGATACATTGCATCAAGCCTTATATGGCGAGCGCAAGGTCAGTATGGGGACTTTAAAAGCAGAAATGTCACAGTTACGCGATGTATTAGGTGGTATGCTGGGTTCCAGACCCTATCGTTTATTGGCGCATGTAGAGGCTGATTTTTTAATGACAGAGCAATCTTTAGATGCTGGGTATATCGATTCAGCCTTGAAGTTATGTATCGGCGTATTTCTGGCCAAAACAGAAAGTCCATTTCTATGTGCCTGGAGAGATTGTCTGGAATCACGCCTGAGCGATGCCATTTTCAAGGCTAATGAAACCGATGTCTTGCTGAAACATGTGGCACATTTTCCTGAAGCGATTGATGCTGTAGAACGCCTGATTGAACTGATGCCCAAAAACCATCCCGTTCATCAGACTCTGTTAAAATATAAAAATCTTTAAAGCTGATGTAACTATCGGTACAAAGCTAAACAGTTAAAATAGGAAAATTCTGGAATATTAAGTATTATCCTTGCTTACTGTGGGTTTGCTTATTAATTTAGACTGAACCTGATCCTAAAATTTTTATCAGTGGCTACCCAGTTTGCCTAGCTGCTTGATGGGATGCTCTTCATTAAAATCAGCTACGCTTACCTTCATGTCATTTGAAGGACGCGCAGTTTATTCCTCAGAGATTAAATATGATATTAAGATCATACGACGGGAAATTTTTTCTGGCTGGAACGGGCTAAAAAAATCGTGGCATTTTTCTACCATGGGATTAATGTCGATATTCATAATGAAGGGGACTTCATAAAAAAGAAACACCCCCCGCTTTTATCCTCTTATGAAGGCAAAAGGATCAGCCAGGAACAGGAAAATGCATGTCTGCTCTTGGCACACTTCCTCAGGAAGTGAAACAGGGGCTGTTAAAAATGTAAGTCAGATGCTTGGAGAGAAGACTTACATTGAGGCACTACATCGCCGCTTTAAAAATATCTACCACTTGGGCATGGCTGGCTTTACGTGGATTGGTCAGCATGCAGGCATCTTTTTGTGCATTTTCCGCCATGATGGCCAAGTCAGCTTCTTTTACATTCAATTCCGTCAGCCCAGATGGAATACCAATTGAAGCCGAAAGCTGACGAATGGCGCCAATCGCTTCATAAGCTGCTTCAGTTACGGTTAAGCCTTCTGTATTCACCCCCATCAATTGGGCAATTTTGGCATAACGTTCAGGACAAGCAATCAGGTTAAATTCACAAACATGGGGGAGCAGAATTGCATTACAAACACCATGCGGCAAGTTGTAGAAGCCTCCGAGCTGATGTGCCATCGCATGCACATATCCTAAAGAGGCGTTATTAAAGGCCATTCCGGCAAGATATTGAGCATAGCTCATGGCATCCCGTGCTTCTAGATTATCCCCATTCGCCACTGCGGGACTGAGCCATTCACTGATCATGGTGATCGCCTTTTCTGCGCAGGCATCAGTGATGGGATTAGCAGCCGTAGATACATAGGCCTCAACCGCATGTGTCAGAGCATCCATCCCTGTTGCCGCAGTCAGGCCGGCAGGTTTGGCCAACATCAGTTTAGGGTCATCAATTGCAATGAGTGGTGTGCAACGCCAATCTACAATCGCCATTTTCACATGGGTATCGGTATTGGTAATGATACAGAAACGTGTCATCTCCGAAGCCGTCCCTGCCGTGGTATTGATTGCAATCAGTGGTGTCATCGGAACGGTACTTTTATCAATCCCTTCATAATCACGGATATGTCCGCCACCTGCAGTGACCAGACCGATGCCTTTGGCACAGTCATGTGATGAGCCCCCACCTAACGATACAATAAAATCACAGGCATTTTCATTATAAGCTTCAACTCCATGATGCACGTTAATATCAGTTGGATTGGGTTCCGCACCTGGGAAAATATAACTGTCAACACCTGCCTCTTTCAAATAATCTGCAATATCATCTGCAACACCAAATTTAAACAGGCCAGCATCAGTTACAATCAGTGCTTTCTTGGCGCCTAAATTTTGTGCTTTGATCCCGATTTCTTTAGCACAGCCCGGACCAAAAAGTGAAACACAGGGAATATAAAAACCGTTAGTTTGATCTGAAATATTTTTAAAAGCCATGGTGTTATTCCTTCTACCATTCATTGATTATTTTATCGGTGACCCTCACCGTAATATGAGTATTGAATGAAGTTAAAAAGAATCCTACCTACCAAATACCTACCAATTTAAATTTTTGATTCTAGCCAAAATAATGCATTTGAGGTATTTAAAAGCAGATTGGCAAGGTTTAGCAGATACTGGGTAGATTGGTTTAATAAAGGGCGTGTGAATAGCACACTAGGCTGTTTGCTACTTTCTGATTTTAAATAAATACTAAAATGCTTTATTCATTTTTAAGATAAAGATAAACAGTACAGGGCTTAGAAATACCCATAGAGACACAAAGCTAATACTGGAGCTAAACTGGGTACGTAATAAAAACATCGCGACGAATAAGAAAATACCTGCAGCGAATTTAGTGTACGTAGGAAAATCCGCTAAAAAAGCGTAATGAGATTTTCGGGTTTTTAGGATCTGCTTTTCACTTACCACATAAAAACCAAAACAGCTCAGCCAAAGCAGACCGATCACTGCAATCCATATCATATTGATGATTCCTGTTGAGTGATTTTTAATTTAGCCTGAATTTTATTGACCGCTTTTTGCTGAATGGGCGTAATTTTTTGGTGTAAAAATAGGGCAAAAAGGGCCAAGGTCCATAACATTAGCTCAATACGCAAAAAAGGCCAATAAGTCGCAAAAGAAGCAATATATTGCTGGGAAACTAAATAATAAATATCAATCAGGGGAAGTATAAAGGCAGCACAAATCAGAAGTTTAAGCTGCATTCTCCATATATGCTGCTGTGGGGTTACACATGCCAGGATAAAACTGCCAAGCCAGATACTGAAAAAACTATAAATCTCATAATTTGGTGCACCTGCAGGAATACTGATAAAACGATTCGCATAGAGATAACCCAGCATGGAAAGTGGCAAGCCAATTATCATGGTGATATTTAAGCGGTTCACCAAATAATGTCCGAGATGGAAGCGCGCTGATTTTTTCTGCATCTGGCGTTTCAGACTCCACAGCAGCAGTCCGGACGCAATCATTGCGCAGCCTAAAATGCCAGAGAAAAATAACCCTAAACGTAAAATAGGTTCGGCAAAACGTGCCATATGCAAGCCATATATGCCGGCATTGAGTGTGGCAATTGCACTTTCATTTCGTGTATTTTCAAGCAATCTTCCGGTTGCAGCATTTAAAATAAGCTGTGTCTGATTGCGGGTAATGGACTCATCTTTGAGTTGCGTCAAAGTTATTTTTGCCAGCTGGGTATTCGGCTGCTTGACCGTGATATTGTCAAATTCCGCATATCCCCAGTGTTGCTGTGCCGTGGTGATAAAATGTTGAATTGGCAGCATCTGGGTTTTCACAGGAACTGAGGGGGTGGCTGATGTATTGATTGTGCGAATTTCTTCAAAATATTGAAAGGGATTGTCTGGATAAAGCTTTTTCATACCGGAAGGCAGCACGATATAAAAGAAAATCGCCAGCCCGGTAAATGTCATGGTCAAAAAGAACGGCAGGGCAATCACTGAACTGACATTATGAAAATCCAGATAGGAGCGCTGCCCCTTAAATGCTCTTAAGGTAAAAAAATCTGTCAGGATTTTTTTATGGGTAATGATTCCTGAAATCAGAGTCAATAACATGATAAAGGCAGCAATCGTCACAATCAGCCGACCAATGGTGTAGGGCATACCATAGAGCTGAAAATGAAAATTATAGAAAAAATCTCCCCCTTGGGTGGCCGAGAGGTTTAATTCTTTTCCTGTCGAAGCATCCAGGGTTTTGACTTCATAGCCACCATCCGCTTTTTGCCAGTAGACTTTATTCACAGGTGAATCTTGATTGGCGACTCCGATATACCAGTTTTGGGCGTTCGGTGCATGCTGCTGTAAATAGCTGTAAGCAGATTTTAAGGCAGTTTCCTGATTGACTTGTATTGAGGCAAATTCAGGCTGCATCCATATACTGATTTCATGCCGGTAATAGGTGACCGCGCCTGTTGAAAAGATCGCGAAGAGCAGCCAGCCAAAACTTAAACCTAACCATGAATGTAGCCATGCCATGGATTGACGGACAGATTTATGCATGGTTTAACCTATGAAGCGGGAGATGGTAAATAAGCTAAGGAAAGGAAGCAGGCTATAGACCGAAAGCTTTTTTAAACTCTGGATACAGAAGATGCCAATCACAAAACAGACATAAAAAATCAGGGCAATAACGGCGGCCAAATAGACGGATTCTGCTTTGGGCAGAAAAGCCTGTAGAAAGTAAGCCAGATCGAATGCGATCAAATAACTGCACAAGTAGCCCATCCCAAAGCTCATGCCTAAGCGATAGAAAATGGCGAGTGGCTGCACTACAACAGACATCATATTTGGCCTTGAATAAATCTATACTGATGAAAATCTAAAAACTTAATAAACAAAACTTAAAGTCGTCACCAGATACTGTTTTTTATAGGCCTGCTGATTCAATTTTCCGGCCTTGTCTGCTTCTTTGCCAACTTCAATGACATATTGACCTTTCCATGGCGTGGCGATCGTAATCTGGCCTTGGCCGTTGGTGGTGTATTTTTTTAGCCAGAATTGCGGGGAAAAGACTGTGACTTCAACATCCGCAGCAGCTTTACCCTGATACAGTACCGTAAATGTATTGCTGTTGATCTGGGTCGGGACAATATCCAGTTCTGACTCTGCTTTCAAGTTTTTTCTGCCGGATTTGGCATGATAGCTCAGCAATGATTCTCCATAGATCAATTCATGAGTGAGCTGGACATCGGTCTGGCCTTGGGTTGCATAGAGCAAATGATCCTGTTGCATTTGAGGACTAAATGTTTTTTTGGCCTGAACGGCCTTTGCCTGATTGAAAGACTTGAGGGCACCTTGCTGAGTTTCTTTGAGCTGTTCACTATATTCACCAAAGAACGCATGAGTCTGCTGATTTGTGCCACGTTCTAGCCAAAGCATATGCGCCTGAGCTGAAAGTGTCATAGACAGTCCAAGGGTCAAAGCGATCATTTTTTTCATTTGTTTTACCTATTTTTGTGTATGTAGTGATGATTTAGCCCTGAACATGTCATTAAGGCTAAGCTTGAAAATCAGTATTTAAATTTCACGGCAACGCTGTAATTCGCTGGTGCACCATAAAAACCTTGCTGATTGGGGAAATTGAATAGGTATTTTTCATTGGTCAGGTTATTACTATTGGCTTGCAAGGTCATATGCTTATTCAACTCATAGCTGGCCATTAAGTTCACGAGCGCATAGGCATCCTGTTCAATGACTCCAGCTTTCTGGGTAATCACTCCATTGGTGGTTGCTTCAGGCACATCCAGATAGGTTTGATCCTGCCACTGCACACCAAGGCCCAGTTTCAGTTTTGGAAGTTGTGGCACCTGATAGGTAGTTAAAAGATTAAAAGACTGGGTTGGATTGAAGGTACGCGCATCACCGCCATTGATCAGATCTTTCAGGCTAAACTGGGTATAACCAAAGCTTAAGTTAAAATGGTCGGTCAGTTGTCCCGCCAAGCCAAACTCGTAGCCTTGGGAACGCAGGTCACTGACCTGAGTTGTGCGTAAAGTCGGAATACCATCAGAATCACGAAGCGGATAATTACTTTGCTCCGTTCTGAACACGGCCATAGTTGCGGTAAGCTTGTCATCTAGCCAAGAACCTTTTACTCCGACTTCATAGCTTTCACCTTCGATCGGTTTGTTAATGCTGACTTCATCTGCTTTGGTGGTTTGCGGACGGAAAATCGAGGTATAACTCAGATAGCCTGTATATTCAGGGCTAAAGTTATAGGTCAGACCGGCATAGGGTAAAACTTTATCTTCATCATAAACAGTATCTTTTCCATAACTACTGCCACTGCTTTCAGCCTGAACGTAGTTCGCACCTAAAAGCAGTTTCAGATCATCATTCAGATGCAGTCGGGTCGCAGCATAAAGGCTCTGGTTCTTCTGCCGGATATGCATTTCACCACTGGTTTTCGACATATCCCAGCTTGGTTCTTCGGGTGTAAAGCTGGCTAAATCTGTGGTCAGCGGATTGACAAAGCTGCCAGCATAACCCAATTCATCCAGACGATTTTTGGCCCAGACATAGCCCAATGAGGCTTCATGGCGTTGTCCCCAAAGCGGATAGGTGCCGCTAAAACTCAGGCTGGCTTGTTGTTCTTTATTGTCATCAATATACATGCCTGGGTAGAGGAAGATGCCTGAAGTGCCATTTGCGCCAGGTTTGCCGGACAGAAACAAGAGCTTTGAATCGCGTTGTGTACGTTTTTCATCATAGGTCAGTTTGGCTGTCCAGTCGCCACCCAGTTTTTGTTCAAGCTCGGCAAAGTAACTTTTAATATTGCTATCCCAGTGGGCCCAGCTTGGACTGTAATTATAATTCCGTGAGTAACTGAGCTGCTCACCTTCAGTATTGATCAGTGGATTAGAACCCCAATTGACACCATTCGGCTTGTGATTGGTTTCAGTATAGCCAGCAGTCAATAGAGTTGTGCCAGTAATATCTGCCTCCACAACAGCACCTATGCCGTTTTTTTCCAGTTCATAACGATCCAGATAACTGTCGCCTGTTTGTTGATAGCCAAATACACGACCTCTGACTTTTCCATCTTGGGTGAGAGGAGAGGATACATCTACTTCATAGCGCTGCGTATTCCATGAGCCATAACTGGCATTAAAGGCTGTTTGAAGGTCGGATGTCGGGCGTTTGCGAATCATATTAATAGTTGCGCCGGGATCGCCAATTCCATTATTTAAGGCATTCGCGCCTTTGACCACTTCTACACGGTCAAACAAAAAACTGTCTGGATTATCATTATTATAATTATAGCCTTCGAGTGGAATACCAACGCCATCGACTAAAACATTTGAAATCTCGAAACCTCGGGCAAGGTAGGAGGTCCGTTCCGTTTCCTGATTGCTGACGATAATGCCAGGGGTATTGCGCAGTACGTCCCGGGTATTATCCAAGGCAAAGTCATCCAGTTGCTGGCGGGTAAGGACATTGACTGTTTGCGGCGTTTCCTTAAGTGGAATATTCAGTTTTGAGGCGGTTGACGAGTTTTGGATGATATAGGCTTTACTCTGTTCAGAGCTGAGCTCACTCTGTTCTGATTCCGCTGTAACGGTAATCGTCGGTAATTGCTGAGTATCATCGGCAAAACTTTGTTGTGTAACTAAAATCGAAAAACTGAGTAAAGATAGTTTAAATGATGAAGGAACGGTAGAAGACATTTTAGTTAATGTAAATGATAATAATTATCACTAATTTTATTATTTAATATCTCTTAAAGCAATCTCAACATAACAGGAAATATGAATGAAAAATGGGTTAATGATAGGTAAATTTCCAAATAAAACTTTAATGTAAGGATAGGGAGCAATAAATATCACTATTAAAAAGATGTTATTACCTTACCTTTGTGCTCCTGAAAGGCTTTGCTACACTAATAACTAACACTATGATTTTATTATATTTATTTTTTATTAAAGTTTTATAAGACCCTTAAAAATCAGTATCGTGAAAAATATTTATGCAATAAAGCCACGAAGAGATAAAGCTTATCCTGTGCTGTTTGCATCTCAGCGATGTCGATATGAAAGTAACAATTGAAGCGCTTCCTGACAGGGCGATCACCTTGTACCTTAGGCAGTCATGAAATACTATGCCGCTGCAAGCAGCGGTGTAACGACGAGCGTGTCAGATAAGGAATACTCGGCTGCAATGCATAAAGGCAATCGTCTAGCGGCAACAAAGTGCGTTTTTGAAAAGCAACAATTGCCGCCTCATCTTCAGGCGATAACACGCTTGAGCGAGGATTCTTTGGGCCGGTTGTAAGATCATCTACTGAAGTACGTTTCTTCCATTTTGCGACGGTTTTTTGATTGATGCCGTAAAGCTTGGCTAGCGTTCTTGAGCTCTCTTGACTATTTTGTATTGCTCGACGCACTGTCTGTGTCGTTGTGACGCTGCTGTGTAGAACTTGTCCCATAGTGCTTCCTTCCATTTCTCTAAGAATGTTGCACCATTAAAATCTGGGACTAAACATCTAGCTAGAAAGTTCCACAGTTTGAAATTAAACGTCGATAAGCCAGGAAAAAGCACAAGCTACCGATCATTCCAAGATAGAGCAGTTTAGGCAAGATCAGTGTTGTAGTCACACCCATTTGATTGAGTTGAATAAACATCTGCACAATTTGGGTAGAGGGCAGGATTTCGCCAACGACTTGCATCCAGGTGGGCATGGCAGCATGCGGCCAGGCCGCACCAGATAAAAAGAACAGCGGAATAGAAGTGAATACAATGACATGCCCCGCACGTTCCGGCAGATCCAGAAAACTGGCAAATAGGCAGGTCATGCCCATTATCGTGTAGATAAAAACTGGAACAGCCAGTAGCATCCCGAGAAGGTTGCCACCGCGCGGATAATCAAACAGCCAGAAGCTGAAACCGAATAAATAGAAACATCCCAGACAGCCGATGGTGAAGACGGCTAAGCACATCCCAGTCAATGCATTTACGTTTAATTCTATTTTTCTTTCCCGATATACCAAAATCAGCATACTCAAACCTAAAAGAATGGTTTGGTGGATAATTAAGGGTGCAACCGCAGGAAAGACATAGCTGCCATAGCCGGACAGCGGATTAAATAAAGGAATTTGATGCACAGAAAGAGCGGGTGAAAAATCCGAGACCTCGCCAAAGCGTTCAGTATAGTCTGCCAACGTTTGCTCAACCGATGTGGCTAAGCCCAGACCAATTTGTTTGGTCACTAAAAAGTTGGCTGTGCTTAAATACAGGCCAATGCCACCTGTTTCACCATGCCTTAAGCTTTGCGATAAATTGTCCGGTAGCAGTAAAATGCCATCAGCTTTTTGTGACTCCACCCCTTGTTTGGCTTCGGCAAAATTTCCGGTAATCGCCTGAATTTCGACATTGGGGCTTTGTGCCACCTGACCAATAATGCGGGTACTTAAGCTACTTTGTTCTTCATCGACAATAATAATCGGTAAGGCTTCAGCCTGCTGTGCCTGATAAGCGGTCGGATAAAAAAAGCTGTAAAACAAGACGGATAGAATCAGCGTGGTAAAGATCGTGCCGTGACTGACGATATCTTTAAAGCTTTGTAGATAGTAAAACCAAAGGGATTTCATGGTGTTGCTCCTTTGGCGATTTTTTTAAGAAATAGATAAGCCAGCAGAGCGTAGACTAGGGCATAGATCAACAGCATCAATCCAGCTTGCAGTGAAATATGTACTGGACTACCAATCACCCATTGTTCAGTTTGTAATTTGGCATAGGGCGTAAATGGAATAATATTGGCCCAAAACTGGGTGAACAGGGGCGCATTATTTAAAGGTAGGGTCACACCGGCAAAGCTCAACGATGAACCCCCATAGACCGCAATGAGGCCGAAAGATTTACTTAAATCTTTGGTCGCCAGAACCACTGCACTGCTTAAAAATGCATAGGCGCTATACAGCAGAAATTGCGCCAATAGAATCAGGCTGAGTGAGCCGGCAACAAACCAGCCGCGAATCTCAATCAGCCAGAACATCCAGATCCAGGTCCATAGACTAAAAATAGCCACATAGACCAGGTTCTTAGACAGCAATGCCATCCAGATGGACGAGTTGCTGATCCAGCTTGTTAAGGTCTGTCGCTTCAGTTCCTGACCGACGGAAAATGCCACACAACAACATAGCAGTAAATGCAGAATTGCCGGAATGACATAGGGTTCCAGATAGAATTCATAATTCAGTTGTGGATTATACAGCGGCGATATTTTGATATGCGGCGACGGTGCTTCGAGAGAAGGCAGCCGGTTGCCCAGATATTGCTGTCCGCCAAATTCAGCCAGTGCTTGCAGGGTACTGACCAGCATGGCAGAGGAGATGGTATTTCCGATACTGAAATAACTCTGGTTAAAGGCAATACTGATGTCAGCATCCCGGGCACGAACCAGACGTTGCTCGGCACCGCTGGGAATATGGATATAACCCCAAATTTTATTTTGATTTAGCAGGCGCTCAATCTCAGCTGTTTGTTCCGACACCGTAGCAATTTTAAGAGTATGATTCAGCGCCACATGCTGATAAATGCTTCGACTCAGCGCACTCTGGTCTTGATCAATAATCGCAATCGGTAAATGATCCGGTTTCCCTTGAGCAAACATGCTGCTGAATAAAATAATCACCAGTGCAGGTGCCAGCGTGACCAGACACAGATCCCATTTTTCTCGGAGCAGATAGCGCAGTTCGCGCCATATACCCGTCCACATTATCGGGTCTCTTTCAGTTTAAATAACACGCTCATCCCGACTCTGAGTTCAGGAATTGCTGGTGCGGGCACAAGATGCAGCTTAAAACTTCGTACATCATAACCGCCGGTTTGGCGTGTGGTCTTAATGGTGGCAAATTCGCCCTCGGCACTGATCTGCTTGATTTTAAAAGTGGCGGTTTTATCTAGGGCGGGAATATAACCTTCAATACTGCTCATTTTCTGAAACGGGGCATATTGGTCTTCACGAATATTCAGGCTCACCCACATTTGATCTTCAATCAGGCTGACCACAGGGACTGCGGTGGCTACCAGCTCCGAGACTTTGCCATAGGTTTTAGACACCGTTCCGTTTACAGGTGCTACTAATTGGGTTTCTGCTTCTAAAGCATTGGCTTCATCCAGCGCAGCCTGGGCAATATCTACCTGTGCATCGGCGGAACTCTTTTGCTGCGAAGTGCTGCCACGTTTGGCACGTGCGTATTGCTGATACGCTGCTTCTGTCATTTGTGCTGCTGATTGACTGGCTGCATACAATTCATCACGGCGCTGGCGTGAAATCACACCTTCCTTAAATAAATTTGCACCACGCTCATAAGAAACTTTGGCTAAATTTTGCTGTGCTTTCAGCGATTGCCAGTTGGCATACAGGCTCGCGATATTTTCTTCTTGCGAGCCACGTTCAGCAGTCGATTGTAAGGCCAGCGCAGATTGTAAAGCCGCTGCGGCTTGCTGTTTTTTGGCCTGAATTTCCGGGCTGTTTAAGCGCACCAGTACATCGCCTTTTTTGACCCGCTGACCTTCTTCTACATAAATTTCTTCAATACGGCTTGGCACTTTGGTCGCCACCTGAACTGTTTCAGCTTCTACACGACCCTGCAATTCCAGCGGAGCCGGTTGGTAGCTTTTCCATAATCCAAATGCGATGACTGCCAGCAGAACTGGAATTAGGGCGAGCAATAAATATTTTTTCTTTTTAGCGATTTCAGGAGCTTGTTGTTGCTCGGTCGAAGTCGTCGCGTTGTTTTCTATTTCAGTTTTTGTTTCTACCTGTTGTGCAGGCGATTTTTCTGTATCGCTGGATGAAGCCGCTTCATTCACAGGATCATTGAGTTTTTGATCTTCGTTCATGTTCGGCTCCATTAGCGAATATAGTGGGTGTTGGTATGTTGGATGTAGTTCGGAAATTCTGCAATCGAGCCATGGCTTTGTAATAGGGTGGCCAGTGACATCACATATTTGTAGGCATTCAAGGCAGTTTCAGCTCGTAGTCCGCTCAGCATATTTTGTGCATCGATGACCTGTGTGGCGGTGCCCATATCTTCTTTAAAGGATAATTCTTGGATGCGTAAATTTTCCTGTGCGGCTTTCAAGTTTTGTGCCAGAAGTGCATCACTTTGCTGTGCACTGAGTGCTTCGCTATAAGATTTATAAATCAGATTTTCAATTTCCTGCTGGGTGCGTGCAGTGAGCAGTTCTGTGGCAGAGCGTTTGAGTTCGGCAGCCTGAATATTTTTGTTTTTATCGATCCCGGAAAACAGGTTATAGCGTGCGGCAACTCCGACAATCCAGTTTTCATTTTGATCCAGACTATATTCGCCAAAAGCAAAAACATTCGGTTTTTTCGCTGCTTGCTGGGCTTTGACATTGGCTTGAGCCAATTGGGTATCCAGCTGCATTTTTTGAATCAACGCAGAGTTTTGACTAAAAGTTTTCAGCAGATGATTTAAGGCCTGTGGCTCGGTTTTATTGACAAATAAAGGCGTCGAAAGTTCGGTGATGCTACTTCCTTGAAGCAGATTATTCAGCTGGAACAGGGCAGCATTCAAATTGGCTTGTGTGTTTTGCTGGCTGCGCTCGGCATTATTGCGTGCCACTTCAAACTGCATGCGCTGGCCTTTACTGATAAAACCTTGCTGTTCCATCTTTAAGGCATTGCGATAATGCTGCTGCATGGCATTCAGGTTAAACAGCGCAGCTGCATGCAGTTGCTTTTGAAGCTGCAAATTGAAATAACTTTGAATCAGTTCAAAACGCTGCGTATCTTGCTGCTGTTTGTTGCTGAGCTGACTACGACCGACCTGAATATTGGCGATTTCTTTAGCGCTGCTTGTCAGTCCACCGGTATAAAGCGGCATCATGACTGAAACCGTCGGGCGAATCACCTGATCATCCAGCACGACATGCGAACTATCAGGAATTAAGCCAACTCCATTTTGAATAGGTTGTCTTAAACTATTTTTTAGCGGGTCAGCCAGACCCCCTAAGTTCAGTTCATCAATTCTATTATTTACACCATCCGTTAAGGATTGCTCTAAATTATTTTTTAATGCACCCAAAGGCAGATCGAGTTCATTATGAAAGGCATACGCACGAACATTCAGGTCGACTCGTGGCAGACCTATACCTTTCACTGCTTCAGCTTCAAGTTTTGAGGCCTGTTCCAGACTTTGATAGGCTTGGCTGCTATAAGAATTTTGCAACAACTGACGTTCAGCGTCCTGAAAGCTGATGCTCTGTGCATGAGCAAAGCTGCCATACATCATCGATGCAAGCAGATTTAAACCCCAGACAAGCTGTCTTTTATTTTTCTTTAAGTTCATAAAGTCGCTAAACTGATTTAAAGCCGGTAATGTTATCCGGCTAGTATAAATCAAAGGTATGCAGATAGAACTAGTGTAAAGTTATAGTATTGTTTCTTGTGCATTTGTCTATAAAAAAGGAAGCTTATGCATCCTTAATTAACCCGAATCGCGGATAAGAAATTGACTTGAAAAATAAGAGGACTAGAGCCATCAGTTGAGTTACCACACCAAACTCACAACTCTAGTCCTGATGTTCAATAGTACCGAATTATTCTGCGTAATTGATGATTTTTTCTTAAATTTGAAGCAACTTATTGGGAATTTCTCAAACAAAACCGTGGTTCCTTAAGAATCAGAACTGCTCAACTTACAATTTCAGAAATCTGCTTTATTGCCATTTGGTACAAATGCTCTCATTTCAATAATTTCAAAGCCTTTTTCACCTGGTTGAAAGAAGATAAAAGCCATTTATTTAAGTACTTGCCTTGCTATCAAAGGATGATTCATCTGATCAATATGCATGAATTAGCTCTACACGCTTTACATGTGGCACTGATGAAAGGCCAAGGTACACAATATTTATGGATTAATTCAACAACTCTGCCAGTTTGTAAAAATCAACGTATTCAGCATCATAAATCATTAGTCCAAATTGCATCACGTGGTAGAAGCTCAATGGGCTGGTTTTATGGCTGTAAATTACATATTGCGATGAATCAATTTGGTGAAATTGCCTGTTTTGCTTTATCGAATGGACATGTTGCTGATATAAAAATGGTGGAGCAATTGGTTGCTGGTATAAAAGCAAAACTTTACGGGTATCGAGGTTACATCAGCCAAGAATTAAAATTAGATTGAAATATCAAGGTATTGATTTAATTACTTATCATCGAAAGAATATGCAGGCTATTCAACTCTGTGCATCAGATGAATATCACCTAAGACAACGCAATAAGATAGAAACATTATTCAGTTTATTGAAGGGGCAATACAATTTAGTGACGAGTAAAGCACGTAGTCTTCATGGGTTTCTGAGTGGAATTTACGCCTCACTATGTGCATATCAACTCACTCATCAAAATAAGCCAACAATTCAAATTAAGGAATCATCGGCTTAAGCAGGATTCGAGTTAAATAAGCTTTCAAAATAGCTTGATACACTAAAGCTATTTTAAGCAGGCAATGAATATGAAAGAAAACGCTAAAGAAAAATAAAAAAAACAGCGTATGATTTACTCAATGGAATTTTAGATGATGCAGACAAGATGATCCGTAATGATTGGTCACGTGCCGAAATACAAGAAATTTATGACTTGCCTTTAATGGATTTACTGTTTCAGGCACAGCAAATTCATCGCCAAAACTTTGAACCGAATACTGTTCAGGTCAGTACTCTGCTTTCAATTAAAACGGGCCGTTGTCCGGAAGATTGTAAATACTGTTCGCAATCTGCACATTATGATACTGATCTGGAAATTGAAAAACGCGTAGAAGTACAAAAGGCGATTGCTGAAGCCAAACAGGCCAAAGCTTCCGGTTCGACCCGTTTTTGCATGGGCGCAGCATGGCGTAACCCGCATGAACGCGATATGCCGTATGTGCTGGAATTGGTGCAGGAAGTCAAGAAACTGGGCATGGAAACCTGTATGACCCTAGGGATGCTGAATGCCTCACAAGCGGAACGTCTGAAAGATGCAGGGCTAGATTATTACAACCACAACCTTGATACCTCACGTGAATATTATGCCAATGTCATCAGTACACGTAGCTTTGATGACCGCTTAAATACGCTTGATCATGTGCGTAATGCCGGAATTAATGTCTGTAGTGGCGGTATTGTCGGCTTGGGCGAAGGCGTACAAGACCGAGTCGGTTTGTTATTTGAACTAGCGACTATGCCGATTCACCCGGGTTCGGTGCCCATAAATATGCTGGTTCCTATTGAAGGCACACCACTGGCCGATGTTGAAAAACTGGATGTGATTGACTGGATTCGTACTATTGCGGTAGCACGGATTATTATGCCGAAGAGTTATATCCGCTTGTCGGCAGGTCGTGAATCTCTCTCTGACTCTGATCAGGCACTGGCATTTATGGCTGGAGCTAACTCATTATTTTCAGGTGATAAATTGCTTACTGCCCCGAACAGTGGTGAAGGTAAAGACAAAGCCTTGTTTGCTAAATTAGGCTTAAAAGCTGAAGCTGCCAAGAAAACAGCTAAAGAATTGGCTGTAGATGCGATGCAACCTGCTTAATTAATCGTGTAACAAACAGGGATCATTTCAACTTGAATTGGTCCCTTTTTATTGGAGCAGACAAAATGAAGATACTGATGATTACGGGTTGGGGGCTAGGAACAGCGGTCTTAACCCCGTTTGTAGAACAGTTACGGCAGCAGCATCAAGTTGAAGTATGGGATATTTTTGATCCTAACGTGGAAAGTATTTTGGCCGAAAAAGTTAGGCAGGCGAGTTCTTTTGATGTCTTGATGGGATGGTCTTTGGGTGGACAGTTGGCACTTTTGCTGGCTAATGAAATCCAGCAACAATTGAAAATTGCCAAGCCAGTGATTTGCTGTATGTCAAATCCCTGTTTCGTGGCCAACGAAGCATGGCCACAGGCAATGCCAGTTGAACAATATACACAATTTAAATCCTCCATACTGGCTGATCCAAAACGCGGGATGCAGCGCTTCTGTACCTTGGTCACTTTAGCTGGCGCAGCAGCGCGTGAACGTGCAAAATTATTGCACCAACAGTTAAATAGTATTGATTTAAACTATCAGGTTAAGCATCTTTATCTATTGCAGCAATTAAATCTAGTGGATATCTTAAAAAATCATTCAGTCAAGATGCTATTTATATTTTCCGAGAATGATATGTTGGTTCCTTACAAAGTTAGTCAAGAATCCGTGTTTTTAACAACCCAAAATCTGAATTTGGTAAAAATACAGGGCACGCACGATGCCATCCTTTTTGATACCAAGTTACTCGTTGAGCCAATTTTAAAATTTTTAGCCGATCTGGCTTAAGCAAAAAGAGATTGGTAGCTCTTGACGTTTCATTTTCAGATTTAACGCGCTAAGATCAGTTTTAGTTTTAATAATTGGGGTAAATTCTGTGCAGGACGCTTTTGATCAACAGCATATTTGGCATCCTTATACCTCCATGACACAACCCTTGCCATGTTACAAAGTTAAAGCTGCACATGGTGCAGTCATTGAACTTGAAGATGGTACCGAGCTGATTGATGGCATGTCGTCCTGGTGGTGCACAATTCACGGTTATAATCATTCTGAACTCAATCAGGCTGTAACAAAACAATTAGAGTCGATGTCACATATCATGTTTGGTGGTTTGACTCATCAGCCTGCGATTGATGTGTCTAAACTGCTACTCGAGATCACGGCGCCTGAACTGGATAAAATTTTCTTTGCCGATTCCGGCTCGGTCGCGGTTGAGGTGGCGTTGAAAATGGCTGTGCAATATTGGAATGCACGTCAGCAACCACAAAAAACTAACTTTGTTACCACACGCTCTGGCTATCATGGCGACACCTGGAATGCCATGTCGGTTTGTGATCCTGTAACTGGTATGCATCAAATTTTTGGTTCGAGTTTGCCGAACCGTTTATTTGTTCCGGCACCTCAAAGCCGTTTTGATGGGGCATGGCAACCCGAAGATATACAGCCACTTGAGCGCCTGCTGGTACAGCAGCATCAACAGATTGCTGCCATGATCATTGAGCCGATTGTGCAAGGTGCAGGCGGGATGCGTTTCTATCATCCAGAATATTTAAAGCAAGCTAAGTTGTTGTGTGAAAAGTACGATGTACTGCTGATTTTAGATGAAATTGCCACCGGTTTTGGCCGCACTGGAAAACTATTTGCTTATGAACACGCTCAGGTCACACCAGACATTATGTGTATCGGTAAGGCATTGACTGGTGGTTATATGACCTTGTCAGCGACCTTAACCACTCGCCATGTAGCAGAGACGATTTCAAGTGGTGAAGCGGGTGTGTTCATGCATGGCCCAACTTTTATGGCTAATCCGTTGGCCTGTGCGGTCGCATTAAAAAGTACCCAGCTGTTACTGGCTCAAGACTGGCAGACGCGTATTCAACAGATTGAAAGTACACTAGAACAATATTTACTGGATTTAAAATCCTTGGCACAAGTCAAAGATGTGCGTGTCCTCGGCGCAATTGGCGTGGTTGAGCTACATCAAACTATTGATTTAGCGCGTTTTCAGGCTGAATGTGTATGCCGTGGCGTCTGGATTCGTCCTTTTGGCCGTCTGGTCTATGTCATGCCGCCATATGTAATTTCAACACAGCAACTTGAAACTTTATTAAAGCATATGCGGGAGATGATTCAGCAGATAGAGGCAGTAGCATGAACCATCTTGAGCATTTCCAGCAGCAGCTAGATGACTTGAAACAGCAAGGGCAATATCGCCAGTTTAAGTCCAATATTTCTAGCCAGCCAAGATTGCAACTCAATGGCCAAGAGATGCTGAATCTGGCATCCAATGACTATTTAGGTCTGGCATCCAACTTAACGCTACGTGAAGAATTTTTTGACCTCACGCCGATGTCTGAGCGATATATGAGTTCAAGCTCTTCACGTTTACTGACAGGAAACTTTCCCAATTTTGAACAACTTGAAGCACAGATGTCACAGGCTTTTGGACGTTCAGTACTGCTGTTTAATAGTGGTTATCACATGAATATCGGGATTCTTCCTGCGCTCAGTAATGCTAAAACCATGATCATTGCTGACAAACTGGTACATGCCAGTATTATCGACGGGATTCGTTTATCTAAAGCTGGCTATGTGCGTTACCGCCATAATGACCTGCAGCATTTGACTCAGTTTTTAGAAAAATATCAGTCAGATGAATCTATCCAGCGCATTATTGTGGTAACTGAATCAATTTTCAGTATGGATGGGGATGAAACAGATTTAGCTGCTTTGGTGGCATTAAAACAGCAGTTTGCAAAAGTCATGCTCTATGTCGATGAGGCACATGCAATTGGTGTGCGCGGTGAACGTGGATTGGGCTGCGCAGAACAGTATCAAGTATTGGATCAGATTGACTTCCTGGTCGGTACCTTTGGCAAGGCTTTGGCTTCAGTTGGTGGTTATCTGGTCTGTGCGCCAGTGATTCGTGACTATCTGATTAATAGCATGCGACCTTTAATTTTTAGTACCGCCCAGCCGCCACTATGTATGGCCTGGACTAGATTTATTTTTCAGAAGGTACAGCAGCTTCAGGCGGGACGAGTACATTTGGCAGCATTGGCTGTACGCTGTCAGCAGGGCATTCAAGACTTGGGATATCACTGTCCGTCAACTTCGCAAATTGTGCCGGTACTGATTGGTGAGGCAAAACGCACCATTCAGGCGGCTGAAATTATGCAACAGCAGGGATTTTATGTGCTACCAGTACGTCCGCCAACGGTTCCTGCCAATACCTCCAGACTCAGAATCTGCCTGAATCAGAACATTTCTGCGGATGAGCTGGATGCATGTCTGCAGGTGCTGAGGAATTTGCCGCGATGAACAGCAAACAAATTGCCCAACGTTTTGCTCAGGCAAATCTCAGTTATGAGCAGCATGCGCTTGTACAAAGTGCCGTAGCGGCAGAGTTGATGCAGTTCATGCAGCAGCATGTAGCACAACCACATTTGCAAAGAGTATTGGAAATTGGCTGCGGTTCAGGGTTTTTTACCCGGCTTTTTATGCAGTATTACAGCTTTGATCATTTATTTTTAAATGATCTATATGCCGAAGTGAAGCAGCATTTCCCGGAAGCTGATCGGCTTTTGTGGGGAATTGGTAATATTGAAACCTTGCCACTGCCGCAGTCTCTGGACATGGTGCTGTCGTGTTCTGCATTGCAATGGATCTCGGATTTAAAAGCATTGTTGCTCAACATTGCGCAGGCCTTAAATCCCTCTGGGCATCTGTGTTTTGCCAGTTATACGGACAATAATTTAAAGGAAATTAAGGCACTGACCGGACAAGGCCTGGATTATCTGCCTTTAGCGGAGGTCTGTGAACTGCTTGAATCCTTAGGCTTTGACATTCTGCTGCAGACAGAAGAACAGATGACCTTGCATTTTGAGCATCCGAAACAGGTGTTACAGCATATCAAAGCCACTGGTGTACAGGCGACGGCACAGGGGTTTCGGTGGACAAAATCGTCCTTACAGGATTTTTATACCGGCTATCAACAATTCCAAGACCCTGAAAGCAAACAGTATGCACTGACCTATCATCCGGTTTATGTCATTGCACGGAAGACAGCATGAGCGCACAGATTTATTTTGTCAGCGGCATTGATACCGCAATTGGTAAAACCTTTACTACTGGTTTTCTGGCCAAAAATTGGAATGAGCAGGGCATTCGTACCATAACCCAAAAGCTGATCCAGACCGGAAATGTCGATATATCAGAAGATATCGAACAGCATCGTGCAATTATGGGTTGTGGATTGTTACAGGAAGACCAGCAAAAACTGACCATGCCGGAAATTTTTACGTATCCGGCTTCACCGCATCTTGCTGCGCGGCTGGATGGGCGAGCCATTAACTTTGAACAGATTCATCAGGCTACCGAACAGCTGGCTGCGGCCTACGACTGTATTTTGCTGGAAGGTGCCGGTGGTCTGATGGTGCCCTTAACCGAAGAGTTCCTGACTATTGATTATATTCAGACACATAATTATCCGGTGATTCTCGTCACTTCAGGGCGTTTAGGCAGTATTAATCATACCTTGCTGAGTCTTGAGTTGTTAAAACTCCGCGGGGTTCAATTATATGCCATTGCTTTTAATCATGCAGATAACTCCAAAGATCCCTTGATCGCTGAAGATACCATTGCTTATTTAAAACAGTATTTGCAGCGTGATTTTGCTGATACGACATGGGTTGATATTCCAGCTTTAAATTTAGCCCTGTCTTCTCATAAGTAAGTGATCCGCTTGCAGCGAGGCTGATGTGAATGCTTAAATATTGAGGTTGCGCCACTGTAAATTGAATCTGATAGCCATATTTGTTTAACACCATTTTCATCAAATATAAGTCTAGCCTATGCCCATTTTGCTAGGGAGATTTATGCCAGAAACGCTGTCCCAAGTATGCATATCTTCAACCTTTGATTATCATTATGAATGATCAGCACACATGCAGCATAGCAATTGAAATGGTGTTTGCCTGTGCATGCAATAGAGCATTGTTAAGTAGGTTTTTAAAGACGGTATCTAGTTCAAAATCGGGTAGGGCAATTCGGGTCAGGCTCGGTCAGTCAATTGTTAAACTGGGTTCAATTTCCGGATAAAGCGACTGTAAATCGGCAATCACCTGAGTCAGGAGCCGTGGAATTTCAATACTGTACTAGATATCACTCAGTACTTGATCGGTAGATGAAAGTGCTAGAAGCTGTTCCAGTAGCTGGGTACATCGGCGGATACCAAGGTGTACCTGCTGCAAGCTCTGTTGCAATTTGGGCGAGCTTGCCTGTTGTTCTGCCATCAGTTGTGCAAGCTGAATATGAGTTTTGATCGCGGTTAAAGGACTACGCAATTCATGGGCGGCGTATGAACTAAATACTTTTTCATTTTCCGGATTTTGATGCAGTTTATGTATTAAGTGCTTAGAGTTTTGAGCAAAGGACTGTACCTTGGAAGGCATTACTTTGGCATCTAAGGTTTTTAAATAGTGAGTAGCATCATTCACTGATAAATTTGGCTGACTTAAAAGGTTGAAACTTCATCTAAGGCTTTAAGCTCTCGACGAATAATCAAAACGATTAAGTCTATACATAGCAATAAAGACAAAATTATTGGTATTAATACCGATTATAAAATCTTTTTGAGCAATTATCCACGTAGGAACATCCGCTCTGCTACCACCACTTGAATATCCTCACGACGTAACACATAACTGAGCCTCACCTTGTTGCTTTGTACTAAAGCCAACTACTTGGTGGCTTAAATCTTTCGGTGCACCTCGGGTTTTTGCTACCACATGCTGAACGACACTGACGTCAGAGCCAAATAAAGACACTTTATAGGCAATCAACTGCTCTTGATTGGTGGAATGAAGTTGTTGGGCTAGTACATTTTCATCCAAGTTTTGCATCGGCAGTTGTTGAGTCAATCGAGCGACCATTGGATGGCTGAATCAAACCAAATTGATGTATTTCCTTGACTGAGCAAGGCTTTATTGTAGGTAGATCAACTGGTTGTACGATAGATCTTGGGTGCAGACCTCTTCATTTAGAAATTATATTCCCCAAGAAGCTTTCAGTGGTAGGTTTGTGCAACAAAGCCTCTTGCAAATAAAGGCTATCAAGGGATTTATACATTGTATCCAAATAGTTTATGGCCATTAAAAGCAAAAAAGCACTAAAAACCAGATCTCGAGCTAAAACTTTATAACCAAGAAATCAATAAAAGAAGAATTGGGATTGAACAGGTATTTGGAACTTTGAAAACCTTCAAAATCCTTGCCGAGCGATATCGCAACCCTGGCAAAAGACTAGGATTAAGATTTAATTTAATTGTGGGAATCTATAATTTTGAGCTGAGTAAAAAGTGAATTATGAAAGAAATCTAATATATAAAATTTTAAGAGATTATAAAAATTGGTCATACCAAAAAATAAATTAAATCTTTTATATTGTGTTTTTGGGCTAATATTACTAATATCGCCAATACAAAATGCACATTTTATCTCTTAAACACTAAATTGGTCATACCAATTTAGTGTTTAAGTACAATAAACTGTTCAATCTAGTAGTTAAGCATTTCAAGGAGTAGACAATGCTTCAACAGTGGCAACAAATTTATGATCCTATAGGCAATATCTGGATTTCGAGTGCTATTGCGCTAGTTCCAATTATTTTCTTTTTTTTAGCGTTAGCTATTTTTCGCATGAAGGGTAGTGTAGCCGCTACAATTACCGTTTTTTTAGCCTTTCTGGTCTCATTATTTTTATACAAAATGCCAATTGGAATGGCATTAGCATCAATGGTCTATGGATTCTTCTACGGCCTGTGGCCAATTGCATGGATTATTATCGGTGCAGTTTTTATATATAAGATTTCAGTAAAAACAGGACAGTTTGATGTTATTCGTTCGTCTATTCTGTCAATTACAGAAGATCAACGTCTGCAAATGCTATTAGTTGGGTTTGCTTTTGGTACGTTTTTAGAAGGTGCGGCAGGTTTTGGTGCGCCCGTCGCAATTACTGCGGCACTGTTGGTGGGACTCGGCTTTAAGCCTTTATATGCGGCTGGGCTATGCCTGATAGTTAATACTGCACCTGTTGCTTTTGGTGCAATGGGAATTCCGATCATTGTCGCTGGGCAGGTTTCAGGTGTTGACACCATGGAAATCAGTCAAATGGTTGGTCGTCAGTTACCCTTTATGGTGCCAATTGTATTGATCTGGATCATGGCAATCATGGATGGTTGGCGTGGGGTTAAAGAAACTTGGCCTGCTATTTTAGTTGCCAGCTTATCTTTTTCTTTAGCGCAATATCTAACATCAAATTTTGTTGGGCCTGAGTTACCCGATATCACTGCTGCAATTGCATCATTAATCAGTTTAACTATCTTACTTAAGTATTGGAAACCAAAACATATTTTTCTTTTTGAGGACAAAAATATACAGGTAGATGAAACTATTATCAAGCAAGCTCGTAAACAATATAGTGTGGCACAGATAGCCAAAGCCTGGTCTCCATTTCTGATACTTACAGCAATGGTGACGATCTGGAGCATCAAACCTTTTAAAGATTTATTTGTTAAGGACGGCCCATTAAGTGATTTAGTAGTTTCAATTAAAGTGCCGTATTTGCATCAATTGATTCAAAAGCTACCACCTGTCGTGCCTGAAATTAAAGATTATGATGCGATTTATAAGTTTGATTGGTTATCAGCAACGGGTACGGCGATTATATTGGCGGCATTGATCACGATTATTTATTTAAACATGAAACCTAAAGAGGCAGTTTCGACATTCTTTGAAACCGTGAATGAACTAAAAACCCCAATTTATTCGATTGGTATGGTACTGGCTTTTGCGTTCATTGCAAACTATTCAGGTCTGTCAGCAACGCTTGCTTTAGCACTGGCACATACGGGTCAGGCTTTCACCTTCTTCTCACCATTCTTGGGTTGGGTTGGAGTGTTTCTTACAGGTTCAGATACTTCAGCTAACGCATTGTTTTCAGCGTTACAAGCAACTACAGCACAGCAAATCGGTGTGCCTGAAGTCTTGTTAGTTGCTGCCAATACCAGTGGTGGAGTAACAGGTAAGATGATTTCCCCTCAATCAATCGCGATTGCTTGTGCAGCAGTGGGTTTAGTTGGTAAAGAATCTGATTTATTTAGATTTACAGTAAAACACAGCATTATCTTTACGGTGATGATTGGTATTATTGTGACCTTACAAGCTTATGTTTTCCCGTGGATGATTCCGTAAACGGGTCAAGGAAAAAAATGAAAGTCTCCGACAAAGTGGTACAGCGTTTACGTCTGTTGATTGAAAAAAATAATGTGCAAGTCGGAGAGCGATTGCCTGCTGAACGCCAACTCTGTGAACAGTTAGGTGTGTCTCGTAGCTCTTTACGTGAGGCGATTCAACAACTGATTACCGCAGGGATTATTCAGAGCAAAGCGGGTGCAGGCACCTATTTAAAGCAGTTGCCTGCACATTGGTCACAGTATCAAATCGTTGAGCCATTATCCGGTTTGATGGATCAGGATCCTGAATATCGTTTTGATGTACAAGAAGCTCGTATGGTGCTTGAAGGTGGTACAGCATGGTATGCCGCACAACGTGCCACACCCAGTGATTTGATCAATATTCGTCAATGTTTTGAGCAGATTAGCCATTTTCAGGCTTTAGGTGATGATGCCCACGCAGCAATAGCGGATGCGAATTTTCATCTGGCGATTGCAGAAGCATCCCACAATCTAGTGCTGATCCAAATGATGCGTAGTTTGTTTGATTTATTGCAAGACAACGTGATGTTAGGGCGACGTAAAGTTTACACCACACCACAACATTTTGAACAATTGCATGACCAGCATTTTGAGGTGATGGACGCAATTGAACGTCAAGACTCAGAGACTGCACGTAAGGCAGCTTGTGGGCATATTGAATTTGTTGTTCAACGCGTACGTATGATCGATGAAGAAGAAGCTCGTCGTCAACGTTCGAGTCGATTAAATAGGACATAAGTTATGATTATTTCTTCTGCAAATGACTATCGTGAAGCTGCGAAACGTCGTTTACCGCCATTTTTATTTGAATACATCGATGGTGGTGCCTATGCGGAATATACTTTAAAGCGTAATGTAGACGATTTATCAAAAATCGCTTTACGTCAACGTGTGTTAAATGACATGTCTGAGCTGAGCTTAGAAACGCAATTGTTTGGTGAAAATTTGGCGTTGCCAGTGGCATTGTCACCTGTAGGTCTAACGGGTATGTATGCGCGTCGTGGTGAAGTTCAAGCCGCGGTTGCCGCAGATAAAAAGGGCATTCCATTTACCTTATCAACAGTTTCAGTTTGTCCAATTGAAGAAGTGGCACCTGCGATTCAACGTCCGATGTGGTTTCAACTGTATGTACTACGTGACCGTGGTTTTATGAAAAATGCCTTGGAACGTGCTAAAGCCGCAGGCTGTTCTACCTTAGTATTCACAGTCGATATGCCTGTTCCAGGTGCGCGTTATCGTGATGCACATTCAGGAATGAGTGGTAAAAATGCTGCAATACGTCGTTATATGCAATCGTGTATGCACCCACACTGGGCTTGGAATGTCGGTTTATTGGGTCGTCCGCATGATTTGGGTAACATTTCGAAATATTTAGGTAAGCCGACAGGTCTGGAAGATTATATCGGTTGGCTGGGAAATAACTTTGACCCTTCAATTTCTTGGAAAGATCTTGAGTGGATTCGTGATTATTGGGAGGGTCCCATGGTTATTAAGGGGATTTTAGATCCTGAGGATGCCAAGGATGCGGTACGTTTCGGAGCAGATGGAATTGTGGTCTCCAATCACGGTGGTCGTCAGCTTGATGGTGTTTTGTCTTCTGCTCGTGCGCTTCCTTCAATTGCAAGTGCGGTCAAAGGTGACATCAAAATTTTAGCAGATTCAGGGATTCGTAACGGTCTTGATGTGGTACGTATGTTGGCTATGGGTGCAGATATTTGCATGCTTGGTCGTGCATTTGTATACGCACTTGGTGCTGCCGGCGGTTCTGGGGTAAGTAATTTACTAGATTTGATTGAGAAAGAAATGCGTGTGGCAATGACATTGACTGGTGCAAGAACCATTGCAGATATTACATCGGATTGCCTGGTCAAGCTAGAGAAAGAGTAAGCGATTTAATTACTCACATTACTAAGGCTTTGCCAACTTTCCTTTGAAAAAAGAGATTTTTATCTGAATAATTTGGGTAAACAAAGCTTCCTTTTGAAAAAAACCAACCTTGGCAAGAGTCACCGACATAAAATACACTAAATAACATAATTGGTACGTTAATAAACTCTATATATAACAGTTATATAGAGTTTTTATTTTGTGTGACGTAATTTAAGGTGGGGTCGGATACTTTGATTTTTGGTCACTAATTTATTGTGATAATCAACAATAATAACCAACATACATATGCTTAATCTAAGGGTATTTTACTGACTGGTATAATTTTATGATGAGAGGGGTGTTGCCTGAGGTTACGGTTTCTGTTTGGCCTTTTGGCGTAAGACGTACAAATATAAGCTTTCTACTTTTTCACGTGCCCATGGTGTGGTACGCAAGAATCGTAATGATGATCATGAAGATAAAATCAAAAAATACAGATTTTTGTGTAAATCCTGAGTAGAATTCGACTTTTATTTTTTCTCCAGTAAAAAGGCATAGCTTTTCACTATGCTATTTTGCAAGGACGCTTTATGCTCGCGCTAGATATACAACATATTCGAATGAAACAACACGCCACTGATAAAGCACAAGCTTTGCAATGTCTAGTCGATATCTTGGTCAAAGACCAGTTGGTTACACCTGATTATATTCATGGGTTGACCGGGCGCGAACAACAAAGTGCAACGTATTTAGGGCAAGGAATTGCCATTCCGCATGGGACGCCTCAGTCTCGCCAATATATTTTAAAAACTGGTATTCGTCTGGCGCACTTTCCTGAAGGAGTTGTTTGGGACGGTGAAAATAAAATTTATTTAGCAGTAGTGATTGCTGCGAAATCAGATGAGCATTTGCAAGTCTTACAAATTTTGACGCGGGCTTTAATTAATGATGTCGCTGATCAAGTGAAACAGGCTCAATCCGCAGAGCAAATTATTGCATTATTACAAGCCCAACCTGCATCTTTGGCATTGCATGAAAATTTAATCGCCACTCAAGTTCCCGCACTTGATGTAGAAGATTTAATTTGGCACGCAACACAGTTGCTGAAACAGCAAAAAATGGTGGAGTGTGGTTTTCTGTCGGGTTTAAATCTAAACAGCATGATTCATTTAGGGGAGGGGGTCTGGTCGATCACTTCTAACCAGCATGTTTTGAGCCCAGCTGTAAGTTTGGTAAAAGCGGAACAGGTTTTAAGCCATCAGCAGGAAATGCTCAAGACTTTGGTGTGTATTGCCAGTAATGAGCAACTGGATATGCAACGGTTTCAACGGTTAATGGATATTTTGTTTGATACTGAACAAGTTCATACCCTCAACCAAGAGCAAGATAGTCACCAGTTGGCGCAGTTAATTGGTGCTGAACTGATTCCTGATTGGCCATCTCGTCGTATTGTCTTAGCTAATGCTCATGGTCTACATGCGCGTCCCGCGACACACTTGGTCAATATGACTAAGAAATTTGCAGGGGATGTTCTCGTTGCTGTAGATGAGGGGGCTTACGTTTCGGCAAAAAGTTTAACCAAATTATTAGCCATGGGATGTCGTCGTGGTCAAACTCTGACTTTTATTGCACAACCCGATACCGATGCTGTAGCAGGCTTAGAACAGATTATTGATGCAGTTAAACAGGGCTTAGGAGAAGAGGTTGAAGCTGTTGATTTTGTATCTCATCAGCACAGCAATAGTGACCCAGTCGTAAATACTTTGGAATTAATGCCTTTTGAATCACATGGCGATACGGGTAGCTGCGGTATTGCGGCATCAACTGGCCTTGCTTTTGGTCCTGCTCATGTGGTGAAGCCACGCGAATTTAGTTATGAACGTCGCGGACAGAGTTTTAAAGCTGAGAATGAAAAGCTTGAAATTGCGCTTCATCAGGTGAAAAATAGCTTACGTCAATTCATTGCACATACTGAATCTACTGCCATTAAGCAGATATTCATGGCACATTTGGAAATGCTGGATGATCCAGACCTCCTCCAAAGTGTACAACGCGGTTTAAAACAGGGGTTGTCTGCTGCTGCAGCTTGGCATGATCATATTGAAGTGGCTGCTACCGCACAGGCTGCACTTAGCGATCGTTTACTTGCAGAGCGTGCGGCTGATTTAAGGGATATTGGTGAGCGAGTTTTGGCTGTTTTGTGCGGTGTGGCCGATGTCACAGAACCCGAGCAACCTTATATCTTAATTATGCATGATGTTGGCCCGAGTGATGTAGCGCGTCTGAATAAAGATCGTGTTGCAGGCATTTTGACCGCGGTTGGTGGAGCGAGTGCCCATAGTGCTATTGTGGCACGTGCTCTGGCTATTCCAGCAGTCGTAGGTGCAGGTGTAGCTGTTTTAAATATTGAGAACCATGCCACCGTGCTAATTAATGGGGATACTGGGGAGTATGTGGTCTCACCCGAGCAAAATCAGATTGATCATGCCATTGCAGAGCGCCAACGCCAGCGTGAGTTGCGAGAACAAGCGGAACAGCATTGTTTAGAACCTGCCATCACACTGGATCAACATCAAGTTGAAATCGCAGCCAATATTGGCAAAGTGGGCGCTACGATACAGGCTGTGGCCGATGGGGCAGAAGCAATTGGTTTGCTACGCACAGAATTGGTCTTTATGTCACACAGCAGTGCGCCTGATGAGGCTACACAGGAAGCCGATTATCGGGTGGTGTTAGATGCTTTGGCAGGTCGTCCATTGGTGGTACGTACACTTGATGTGGGCGGGGACAAACCTTTGCCGTATTTGCCTATTGAAAAGGAAGAAAATCCATTCTTGGGCTTACGTGGTATTCGTCTGACTTTACGTAAGCCAGAGTTGTTACGTCAGCAATTGGTTGCTTTACTTAAAGCAGCGGATAATCGCCCATTAAGAATTATGTTTCCGATGATTGGGCGGGTTGAAGAATGGCGAGCAGCAAAAGCAATTTTGGATGAGGTTCGCATACAGCATCCATGTGAAAACTTACAAGTCGGTATTATGATTGAGGTTCCTGCGGCAGCATTGTTGGCTCCAATTCTTGCTCAAGAAGTTGATTTTTTTAGTATTGGAACCAATGACTTGACTCAATATACTCTGGCGATTGACCGTGGTCATCCACTGTTGTCTGCTGAAGCTGATGGCTTACATCCGAGTATTTTGCTATTGATTGATCAAACTGTTCGGGCAGCACATCAGCATGGTAAATGGGTGGGCATTTGTGGTGAATTGGCTGCTGATCCAAAAGCTGTGCCTGTATTGATAGGCTTGGGCGTGGATGAGTTGAGTATGTCGAGTACCAGTATTCCATTGGTGAAGGCGCAAATTCGTGGTTTGAACTATATAAATTGCAAACAGGTCGCACAGCAAGCCTTAAGTTGTGACAGTGCGTCTGCCGTACGTGCATTGGTGGAGTAATTACGAATGGCTAAGATATTAAGCATTACTCTGAATCCTGCAATTGACCTCACCGTGCAATTGGATCAACTAAAAGTTGGCGAGGTCAATCGTCAGTTAACGGCCCAAAGCCATGCAGCAGGTAAAGGCTTAAACGTGGCACAGGTCCTTAAGGATTTGGGACATGAACTGATTGTGAGTGGCTTTTTGGGGCAAGAAAACCGTCAAATTTTTGACCATCATATCCAGCAAGAGCAATTTGATAACCAATTTATTTATGTTGCAGGTGAAACACGACAAAACATTAAAGTTGCAGAAGCTTCTGGTCAGATGACTGACATCAATGGCAAGGGCTTTTTTGTAGATACCTCAGCAAAACAACAACTATGTGAACGTTTATCTCAACTGATTTTAGAGGTTGATGTGATTGTGATTGCTGGCAGTTTGCCACAAGGGTTTTCTGCAGAAGAGCTTTCGACACTGATTTTATGGTTACAGTCTGCGGGTAAAAAAGTCGCAGTAGATACCAGTGGTGTTGCGTTGAAAGCAGCAATTGCTGCCCATCCTTGGTTGATTAAGCCTAATACAGATGAGTTGACGGAAACTTACCATTTGCCAGCAGAAACGTTTGCAGAACAGCAGCATCTTTTTGCCAGTTTAAATAGTCAGATCGAACATATTGTGGTCTCGATGGGTGAAAACGGGGTGAACTGGCTTCACCGCACGCACCCCCTGCATGCTACTGCACCGAAGGTCACCGTCCAAAGTACTGTGGGTGCGGGAGATTCTTTGCTGGCAGGTATGATTCATGGGTTGTTGAGTTCAACTTCCCCAGAAGAAACATTGAAAACAGCAACCGCAATTGCGAGCAATGCTGTGACCCAAATTGGGTTTGCTCTTCCAGACTTTACTGTTATTGAAGATTTGAAATCGCAAATCTCAGTCCAATCATTGAGTTAATACGATGCAAGAGATAAAACATATTTTATTTGTGCCACATAGTCCCGAGCAGCCGATTAATGCAGTGATTTTGGCCAAAAAACTCTCCAAAGCAGCAACAGCACTTGGTATTTCCAATCATGTGGCGACATCAGTCGAGCATCTTGATTTATCAAATGTTATTGATACGGTTGTTTTTGTTGGACAGAAGTCGGCAGATGCAGATCAACTGCGTGACAAGGTTGTGAAAGTCATTGGTTTGAATAACGCACAACACGATGCGATCATGCTTTTGCAACAAGTTCTTGAGCATTCAGATGCTTTAGATGAAACTATTGCAGCCAATGTAGGGGTTACACGGTTTGTCGCCATTACAGCATGTCCAACTGGTGTTGCGCATACGTTTATGGCGGCCGAAGCCTTACAACAAGGTGCAGTAAAGCACGGTTATCAGATTGATGTTGAAACCCAAGGATCGGTTGGGGCTAAAAATGTTTTATCGGCAGAAAGTATTGTCAAAGCAGATGTCGTGATCTTAGCAACGGATATTGAGGTCAATACAGATCGCTTTGTAGGCAAACGCGTATATCGCTGCAGTACAGGATTTGCCCTTAAGCAAACGGATAAGACTTTTGCAAACGCAATTGCTGAAGCCAAAGTGCTTGAAACGGGTAAGCAAACAGCCACTAAGACAGAAAATGAAAACAAAGAAAAAACTGGAATTTATAAACACCTTTTAACAGGGGTGTCTTTCATGCTGCCGATGGTGGTGGCGGGCGGTTTGATCATTGCCATCTCGTTTATGTTTGGCCTCAATCCTGTTGAAGGAAGCTTTGCCGCATCCTTAAAGCAAATAGGTGCTGCAGCATTTACTCTTATGGTACCTATGCTGGCAGGTTACATTGCTTATTCTATTGCGGATCGTCCGGGTTTAACTCCAGGTTTGATTGGCGGTTTACTTGCAACACAATTAGAGGCAGGCTTTCTCGGTGGATTAGTTGCAGGTTTTATTGCAGGTTATATTGCGTTATTTTTATCGAAACAGCTTAAACTCCCAAGTAGCCTAGAAGCATTAAAACCAATTTTGATTATTCCACTATTGGCCAGTTTAGCTGTTGGTTTAATCATGATTTATGTGGTTGGGCAGCCTGTTGCACAATTGTTTGAATTACTCACACACTTCCTTGCCAATATGGGGACGACCAATGCCATGATCATGGGGATTATCCTTGGGAGTATGATGTGTATTGATGTTGGGGGGCCAATAAATAAAGCGGCTTATGCCTTTACGGTGGGCTTACTTACGTCACAAACATACGGACCGATGGCGATTACCATGGCTGCGGGTATGGTACCGCCATTGGGTATGGCAATTGCAACTTTTCTGGCAAAGCATAAATTTGCCAAACCTGAGCAAGATGCAGGGAAGGCTGCTGTAGTTCTGGGCCTATGTTTCATCTCGGAAGGGGCTATTCCGTTTGCTGCCAAAGACCCGATTCGAGTGCTTCCATGCGCGATCGCAGGTGGTGCTGTAACTGGGGCTTTGGTTGCATTATTTAAATGTGAACTAGTCACTCCTCATGGCGGTGTAATGGTACTGATCATTCCGAATGCGATGAATTATCCATTAAAATATTTATTGGCGATTGCGATTGGAAGTGTGGTGACTGGTGTAGCTTATGCCGTGATAAAACAACGGTTAGAATAAGCCCTTCATAGAAGCTTTGTGAAAGCTATTTAGTGCAATAAATGAATATTATGCTCAATCCTATTTTGGATCAGTTGGAGAGTCTCTGCTTGAATTTGTCTAGGTAATAGGTCATGAGCGATATTGCTGAATCGGATTGCAACCTTACAAATCGAGCCAATAATTTCATCGACTTCTTGGACACAAAGTTCCGCTTCCTGAGTACCAAGTTTTACAAGAGCTTGTCGAGGAATATCCAGTGCCTCACCCATGATATCCATTTGATGTGCAGGAAAGTTCTAAACCTTTACTGATCGCTTCTGCACTGTATTCAAAGGCGATTAATGGCCGACCTGTGATTGCGGTTGAGGAGACCAATGTACCCCAAAGCCAATATTCACCCCATCCATTGTAGTAAACATTAAGTTTTTGAGCATGGATTTATTTCCTTTTGATACGTTGGCGAGCAATACTGTTCTGAAATGACAGCTTTGTCCGTTATAATTGTATAAACATTTTTGGTTTCTGGTAATTATGTCCTCATTGATCAATTTTCTATCTCGCTTTAGTACAGCAACTCTTCAGCGCAGTCTGAGCTATGCTAAACACATTGATAGGGAAACGATTGAGTTCTTTGAGGAAAAAGACGGGGTTACGATGTATGCCCAAATTGAAGGGACAGATTATTACGATACTGCAATTACCTATAATCCCCAAAAAGACCGTTTAATCGATGACGACTGCACTTGTCCGGTTGGATATAACTGTAAACATGCTGCTGCTTTAGCGCGGTTATTCTTTCAGGAATATCGCCAGGAATTTCAGCAGCGTTATGCTGACTCTCAATCCCCGCAGGGAATCGCAAAACGCCAACGGGGGGATGATCAGGCGCAGCGCTGGTTGAATGATTTTAAACGTTATTTACAACAGACTGAACCAGAGCAATCTGTCAAAACAAACAATTATTTAATTTACCTGCTAGATCAGTCTGTCAGCTTAAAGAAATTGACAGTTGATGTTCAGAAGGCCAGACGCAATAAAAACGGCTCAATTGCGGGGGAAAGTTATTATACCCAATATGAAAATATCACCAGAAAGCATCTGACTTTACCTGAACAAAAACGACAATTATTTAACCAGATTTATTATTATGCCAAAATAAACAGTGACGAACGCTTTTATCAAAGCAATCTTGATATCTCCAGAATTTTATTGGAACATTTCAAATCTTTTATTCAAAGTGGCGATGTGTACTGGCAAAAAAAGAGCCATACTGCACTTCAATGGTCAGAACAAGGCTATCACATCGAACTGATCTGGCAACAAGGTGTAAACAAACAGACAGAGCATTTAAACATTGAATTGGTCAATGGTGATATTCGACTCGATTTGAAATCAAATCCACATATTCAGATTCTCGCGAGCCATCCCCCATGTTATGTGGATATTCAACAGAACACGGTGGGCCAGTTATATGGTGAATATACGGCAAATCTTCTGTACCATTTTTTACAGATGCCTGATCTTCCATCTATGCTCTTGCCAGAGTTTGAGAAACTGACTCATCAATATTCAGACGTGAAAAATCTGCCTCAGCCCGAGTCTATTCAGCATATTGATGTCCTTGAGGGAAGTCCCCAGCCAATTTTACGCTTCGGTGTTTTAGATAAATTTGATTGGAAATGGGAAGAGTCTGTTTGTGCCGAAATTGAATTCTCCTATGTAGGCGGACGAATAAAAGCAGGTACATCAGGTGACAGTTTTATTGGTGAGCAGCATGGCAAAATGGTGCGACAGCTTCGGGACTTAGTTCAGGAACAACAGTCAATCCAGCGTTTACAGCTATTGGTCGAATCACTGAAGTGGGTGAAAGATCTTAATTATTACCAGCAATTAAAACTGGATAAACAACGTCTTGATTCTATGGTTTTTGCGTTCTATGGAGACTGGATCAAACAGCTGATGCCCATCAATCAAATTGAATTGATTGGATGGCAGATAGAGCATCTGGAACACAGCCCATTTAAGCTGCAATATGTTGAAAATTTAAATATTTCCATCACTGAATCTGAAAGCCAACAAGACTGGTTCAATATCGGGGCGACCGTTCAGGACAGTGCAGGCAATAGCTATGATTTACTCGATGCACTTGTGGCTTTGGTGAAAGAACAGCCTGATTTACTTGATCCACGGATTTTTGGTCATCTGAATGACAGTCAAATTTTCACCCTGAAAACTGCAGCGGATCAACCAGATTTGGCTTTATCCGCAAAGGACATTAAGCCGGTATTGTTGCATCTGCAGAGCATTTTACAGCAAGAAGAGCGTAGCATAGATCGCTATGATGCGAGTCAACTATTAGAATTACAGCATCATCTGGGGATGGTGTGGCAGGTCAGTAATCGCCTGCAGCAATTTGCGCAGAAATTCAAACAAGGCTATCAGCAACAACTGCCGACACCACAAGGTTTTCAGGGGGAATTACGTCCATACCAGCAGCAGGGCCTAGGCTGGTTACAGTTTTTAAGGGAAACCCAGCATGGCGGGATTCTGGCGGATGATATGGGTTTGGGTAAAACAGCACAAACTTTAGCCCACTTACTCATGGAAAAGCAGGCTGGTCATTTGCAGGACAGACCCGCCTTAATTGTTGCACCCACATCGCTGATGCATAACTGGTTCAAAGAAGCGGAAAAATTTACCCCTGAGCTCAAGGTACTGCTGCTACAAGGCCTCGACCGCCATCAGTATTTTGAGCAGATTTCACACTATGACATTGTGTTAACCACCTACCCGCTCTTGGCGAGAGATGAAGAGCAACTGAAGCAATATGAATATCATCAACTCATTCTGGATGAAGCGCAGAATATTAAAAATCCGCGTGCCAAAGCTGCACAGGTAGTACGGCAATTAACAGCGCGACATCGTCTATGTCTAACTGGTACACCTATGGAAAATCATTTGGGTGAGCTGTGGGCACTATTTTATTTTCTAATGCCAGGATTTTTATATTCACAAGAAATCTTTAATAAAAAGTACCGCTATCCTATTGAAAAACGCGGCGATCAGCAGTTAAGGCAAAAGTTGGTAAACCGCATTAAACCCTTTATTTTACGTCGCTTGAAAACTGACGTTGCCAAGGAATTGCCTGAAAAAACCACGATTGAAGTCAATATTGACATGAATGAGCAGCAATCCAATCTATATGAGGCTGTTCGCGCCACGATGCAGGCAAATATTCAGAAAATTGTGGCAGAAAAAGGCTTTAAGCGTAGTCAAATCCAAATTTTAGATGCCTTGCTGAAGCTGCGTCAGGTCTGTTGTCATCCTAGCTTGCTGAAACTGGATTCAGTTAAAACCGGGCAGGCGTATTCTGCCAAACTTGAACAGTTGATGGATATGGTTGTTCCAATGGTGGAAGAGGGACGAAAAATTCTTATTTTCTCTCAGTTTACCTCAATGTTGGAACTGATTGAACAACAGCTCTATCACGCAGAAATTGGCTATGTGAAGCTGACTGGAAAGACCAAAAAGCGAGATGAAGTCATTACAGCATTTCAGTCTGGACAAGTGCCGGTATTTTTAATCAGTCTGAAAGCAGGAGGGGTCGGTCTGAATCTAACTGCCGCAGATACGGTCATTCACTATGATCCATGGTGGAACCCTGCTGCTGAAGATCAAGCTTCAGATCGTGCATGGCGGATTGGGCAGGACAAGCCGGTATTTGTGTATAAGCTGATTACCAATAAAAGCATAGAAGAAAAAATTATTGCCTTGCAGCAGAATAAAGCAGAACTGGCACAGTCTATTCTAAGCACAGATCATGAGGGAGAAGCGAAACTGACGGAAAATGATGTGATGAAATTGTTTGAGAAATTTTAGCTTGGTTACAGGTTTCCTCTAATCATCTGTAAGTATCTGAAAGTCTGGATGCAATTTTTTCCAATGTTCTCTTAATTTTTCTTTATGAACAGAAATCATAGGTAAGTCTAGTAATAGCGCTGGCCATACTGACCGTGCTTTGTCCATAATGGCGTGAAGTTGTTTTTCAATAACACGCCATGGAACACCGACTTTTTCAGCCCATTGTTCAAAGTGTTTCATCTCAGCTAAATACCAATCTTTATTTTTGGCAAGATTCAATGCGAAATGAAGCTCATTTTCAATATATACACTAGTCATCAATATATCGTATGCGGGAGATAATCTTGGTGTTCTTTTGTCCTGATAAATCATACTCCAGTTTTTTAAGTGTGCATCTCCATTGGCGAGCAAAATGTTGACAAGTAAGCGGCTGGCAAATTGCTGAATATCAAGAATTTTGTTATCTGAAAATTGATAAATGATCTTTCCTATCTGCTCATAATTTGTGGTGCTGTATTTCTGCTGTGGATATGCACCGAAGATCTGAGCAAAGTCTTCGATGTGAATAAGCTCTGTAGTATCAGCAGTACTCTGTCTATCAAATCTTTTGATTGCAAAAGCATATTGCTCTTGGGGTAAATTTAATGGTGGAAGGTTTTGTAAGAGTGCCATATCCACCAAGCGAATCTCAGGGACATCTATTCCGACCATTTTGGCAAGGCTCATCATAGAATATTCATTTAGCGGAACAAAAGCATGTCTGGAAGAAGGAGTTTTGATAATCCAGTCCCCGAGTAGAGACGATTCCGTTGCCTGGACTAGTGTAAAACGCCCATCTTTGGCTTTCATGGAAAACTTCATTTGGACGCCGGCCAAGGAAAACTTATTATCTGTTCGAATCTCTTGCTTTAAGATCTGATCTGGATTAGAGATCTGCAGTTTGAATTTTATTTCATCTGGAATTTCTTCTGGATCTAATGGAGTCGCAATGAGTGCTCCAGGTAAATCATGACCTAAAGCTGCCAATAACTGAAATTCATTGTCTATATGTACTTTGAGGCTTTGTGCAATCAGTTCGCGTAATGCACCTTCTGGTAGCAAGTTTGATAGCAAGGGATGTAAACGCTGATGTGTAACATAGGTCTTTTCTAAAATTTTATCCACTTGAGGATACAAGGGGGAAGTCAGCAGGCTCAAGGTCGGGCGTTGCTGATCAGAGCGGAAAGAATCTGTAAAAACCAGAATATTTTTTCCGCTCTGAAATCCTGCCAAGTATCCAACGATACCGTGATGTAATGTTAATTTCAGGACGGCAACAGTATTCATGGTTCCTCTCCTCCGAGAAGACCCTTCCATGGGTTAGTCATTAAGTCATCCTGATCTTCAATAGTGACTTTAATTTCATCATTCAATAATTGTCTGATCAAATGAACCTTATCATCAGGGATGAGCATCAGTTGAGCATTTAATCCTGCCGCTATAATTTCTAAGGTCTCTAATCGAGGGTTGCCCTGACTTTCCAGTTTTTGGTACTGCTGTCTTGAAATGCCTGTACGGGATTGCATATCAACTTGCTTTAAGCCCAATTGGGTTCGTCTTTTTTTGATTTGCTGAAGTAAAGACTTATTCATTGTAGATGCATTTATTGCTTTTAGGTTCTGTAAGAAACATATTAGTTTCTTTTTTTTTGAAAAGCAATTTATGACTTTATCATTTCGATCGGCTTTGTTGCACAAAGATTTGAAATGCAAAGCGCCCCTAATTGAGCCAAATTTAAGGCGTAACTTGGGTAAGTGGTCGACCTAATTCCGTAAATCTGTTAAGGACTGCTACACGTGCATGGATCTCATTCACTTGGCTATCAAAACTCCTTGCACTGATTTTATCTCCTAATAATTTGATGCAATGCATCTTAGTTTCAACCAAACTTCGCCGATGATAGCCTGACCATTTTTTCCATAGTGTCCTGCCTAAACGCTTAACTGTTCGAAGTAATTCATTTCGCTCTAGCGAGCTACTCTTTGTATCTTTCCATGGTTTCGCATTTTTTCTAGGTGGAATCACCGCATGCCCTTGCCGATCTGCAATGAACCGTACCGGGTTTGTCGGAGACTTTTATTTAAGTTAGGCCACCTGACCTAACGGGTTAATCTTATAATCGTACATTGCTTCAAGCTCAAAAGACGACACATAACTCAGCGCATCAAGCACCATATCTGTATTCTTACCACGCCATACACCTTGTATTTCAAGATTTTGCATCAATCGAGAACTGTATAGCGCGCAATAACATAACTTCTCGTTGCAGTTGTTGCCAGACTTTACGAACGCCATACCGGCCCGAACTTTCTTTCCAAATTCGTTTGATTTGCTTAGCATGATGAAAATCATGTAGATCTCGTTTTGCTCGATGTTCCCTTGCGAAGCGATGCGCTTCTCATCGCAGGAAAGTTGGTCTCCGACAAACCCGGTACGGTTCAGTATCCAAAAATTGGAGAATCCTGGCGGGCAAATTGGGAAAATATCCGAACGATCTTTAGCTATCCTGCTGAAATACGTCATGCGATTTATACAACAAATGCAATTGAATCATTGAATAGCGTGATCCGCCATTCAACTAAAAAGAGAAAGATCTTCTCTTCTGATGATTCAGTGAAAAAGGTCATTTATTTAGCAACTTCAAATGCTGCTAAAAAATGGACCATGCCAATTCAAAATTGGCGTTTAGCAATGAATTGGTTTACGATTCAGTTCGATGATCGATTAAAAGATCATTTATAAAAAATAAGACTTACACAAAATAATTTACAGGCTCAGAAACATGAAAATACATTCTTTTGGTGAACACAATAACATTACTTTATCTAATAATTGTATTGAAGTTCGAGGTGCACGTGAGCATAACCTTAAGGATGTAGATGTTTCTATCCCAAGAAATGCACTTGTTGTTTTCTCAGGTGTATCGGGTTCAGGAAAATCATCACTTGCTTTTGGAACTATTTTTGCTGAAGCACAAAGAAGATATTTCGAATCTGTTGCACCTTATGCAAGACGCTTAATAGATCAGGCCGGAGTACCAGATGTTGATGCTATTGATGGTCTACCACCAGCAGTAGCATTGCAACAACAACGTGGTGCAAGTAATACCCGTTCTTCTGTTGGAAGTGTAACAACTTTATCAAGTCTCGTGCGAATGATTTATTCGCGTGCTGGTGCATATCCTGCCGATCAGCCAATGTTATATGCCGAGGACTTTTCACCGAACACTCTTCAAGGTGCTTGTCCTACCTGTCATGGTTTAGGTCACATTTATGAAGTTACAGAATCGACAATGGTTCCTGACCCAACACTCAGTATTCGTGAGAGAGCTATCGCATCATGGCCACCTGCTTGGCACGGGCAAAACTTACGCGATATCCTAGTAACCCTAGGGTATGATGTTGATCGACCATGGAAAGATTTACCGCAATCGGATAGAGACTGGATTTTATTTACTGAAGAAACCCCAACAGTTCCTGTCTATGCTGGTTTAAGCCCCGCTGAGACTCAATCTGCACTTAAACGTAAACTAGAACCCAGCTATATGGGCACTTTCACTGGTGCTCGTCGCTATGTCCTTCATACTTTTGCTAATACCCAAAGTACGTTGATGAAAAAACGTGTTTCACGTTTTATGGAAGGAAAAATATGCCCTTCCTGTCATGGTAAACGCCTTAAACCAGAAGCCTTATCTATTACCTTTGCTGGAGTAGATATTGGTGAGTTTATGCAACTTTCTTTGGATAAGTTAACTTGCCTGCTTGAGCCCATTGTTCTTGGCAATTTCGACGCTCATGATGCTGGAGAAAAGACTAATAATAAAGTAACCCAACTTGATAGATCCGAACGAGCAACAACAGGTAGAGCAGTGCATTCTGTATCTCCAGATGTAAGACGTACGTCAGCACTTTCAGATGAAAAGAAAATTGCTGCCCAGCGTTTAGCAAATGGTGTGGTGGGGCGTTTAAATCAATTACGCCAGTTAGGTCTTGGTTATCTAACATTAGATAGAGCCACACCGACTCTTTCAGCGGGAGAGTTACAACGTTTGCGTTTAGCAACACAATTAAGTTCTATGCTATTTGGTGTAGTTTATGTACTGGATGAACCGTCTGCTGGATTACATCCTTCAGATAGTCAGTCATTATATGATTCTCTCGATAAATTAAGAGACGCTGGAAACTCCGTATTTGTTGTAGAGCATGATTTAGAGCTCATGCGTCGTGCTCAATGGTTAGTGGATGTTGGACCAGATGCAGGAGAGCAAGGTGGTAATATTTTATATAGTGGAGTACCTCAGGGTTTAAGTGAGATTTCAGCTTCACGTACTGCAAGTTATTTATTTAATAAAATCCCAGTTACGCAAAGTTATGGACGTACACCCTCTGGTTGGCTTGAACTTAACAATATTTACCGACATAACCTGCATAATATTGATGCTCGTATACCTCTTGGTGTACTTACAGCAGTTACAGGTATTTCAGGTTCAGGTAAATCTAGTCTCGTTTCTCAAGCTTTACCCGAGTTAGTACTTTCATATTTAGGCAATGAATCTGAAACTGAAAACAATAATGAAAATAATCCTTTAAATGAAGGAATGTTGGTTGCCGAGGTTACACAGGGTTCTCTGGCTGGTGATGTGGAGGCTATACAGCGTCTGGTACAGGTTGATCAAAAACCAATTGGCCGTACTCCACGTTCTAATCTGGCAACTTATACGGGTTTATTTGATCATGTTAGAAAGTTATTTGCTGGGACTCCTGAAGCTCGCCAAGCTCATTATGATGCTGGACGTTTTTCGTTTAATGTGGCTAAAGGGCGATGTGAAACTTGTGAAGGTGAAGGCTTTGTCAGTGTAGAATTATTGTTTATGCCAAGTGTATATGCCCCTTGTCCGACATGTCATGGTGCTCGATATAATGATGACACTCTGAAAATTCGCTGGAATGGACGTAATATTGCTGAAGTATTAGGAATGACCGTCAATGAAGCACGTGATTTTTTTGATGGAGAGGTCTCGATTGCTCGTTCACTACAATTATTAAAGGAAATTGGCCTTGGTTATTTACGTTTAGGGCAACCAGCGACTGAACTATCTGGTGGAGAAGCGCAACGTATTAAATTGGCGGCCGAGCTGCAACGCAATCAGCGTGGAAATACACTGTATATACTTGATGAGCCAACTACAGGTTTGCATCCATCAGATGTAGATCGATTGTTAGTTCAATTGCAGCGATTAGTCGATGCGGGTAATACCGTGGTTATGATTGAGCATGATATGCGTGCCGTTGCACAAGCAGATTGGGTGATTGATGTGGGACCAGGTGCTGGAAATGCTGGTGGGAATATTGTTGTGGCAGGAACACCAAAACAAATAACAGAAAATCAAGATAGCCGTACTGCTCCATATTTAGTTAATGAGTTAGTGAGTCGTGATACTAAACATTGATATTGCGAGTGGGTAGAATAAAACCTTAAATTAAAAGCCTGTAAAATCAATCAGATATTTTTTGTTTTAGGTGGTGTGTGAGCATGAAATCTAAAATTTTTTTCAACTAAGGGCTTTGTTGCACAAACCTATCTGTAAAGGCTTTTTCAGCGATATAATTTTCAAATGAAGAAGCCTACACACAAAATCTACCGCACAACCAATTGGCCCGCATATAACCGAGCACTCATGAGTCGCGGAAATATTGCCATTTGGTTTGATCCTGCTACGCAATGGTATGCGCCATCAAAAGGCAAACAAGGGCGAAATCAAACCTACTCCGACGCAGCCATCCAATGCGGCTTAATGATTAAATCCTTATTCCGTCTGTCTTTACGTATGGTTACTGGCTTTGTGCAAAGTCTGATTAAACTTTGCGGCTGAGCAGCCCCGAATATCAGTGATATTCGTACAGTACGCTTTGTAGAAGACAAAAGCATATTGATATTGCAATCAGCTACCAAAAAAGTAGCGATGGGCTGCATCTACTCATGGACTCTACAGGCATGAAGTTTCTAGGTGAGGTCGAATGGAAGCGCAAGAAACATGGACCTGAATATCGTCGCCAATGGCGTAAACTACATATTGGTATAGATGCCAAAACCCTGCAAATACGAGCAGTTCAGCTTACAACCAATAATGTCAGTGATTCACAGGTGCTTGGTGATTTACTTAATCAGATTCCACAAGATGAGCGGATTGACTCTGTTTATACCGATGGAGCTTATGACACCAAGCAATGCCGTCAGGTCATTGCAGATCGGCAAGGGCATGCGGTGATTCCACCTAGAAAAAATGCGAAACCATGGAAAGATACAAAGAGTAGCTCGCTAGAACGAAATGAATTACTTCGAACAGTTAAACGTTTAGGCAGGACACTATGGAAAAAATGGTCAGGCTATCATCGGCGAAGTTGGTTGAAACTAAGATGCACTGCATTAAATTATTAGGAGATAAACTCAGCGCAAGGAGTTTTGATAGCCAAGTGAATGAAATTCATGCACGTGTAGCAGTCCTCAACAGATTTACGGAATCAGGTCGACCACTTACCCAAGTTACGCCTTAAATTTGGCTCAATTAGGGGCGCTTTGCATTTCAAATCTTTGTGCAACAAAGCCCTTTGAAAGCGTAAAACTTTCATTGAGGACAACAATGGGTATAGACAGGGACAGTACGAGTTGAGGTGAAACAATAATATTAGTTGTTTTTTAGTTGAACCTTTTTTTGTCAATCGAATTGTTTTTAGTTCAAACATGATGAAGTTTATGAATTAAAATTTAATTCAACATATCATATTTATCTAATTAAAGGATAGTACTTTAACTTATTGAAATCAGGTGAGTGCAAGGGATATATGAAGTTATTGTTTGGTATACTTCGCTTAACATAATCAATATTATACGAAATCAGTTTGTTAGAACCCATTTAAAGTGTCTATATTCTCACCAATAAAAATGTCTGGTTTATGATGGTTTTTATCACCATGGACGGGATATAAAATATAGATGCTGATCACTATGTCGGATAAAGAACTTAAACGATTGTCGGTTTTGCAGGAAATCTGCGATCAACGCATAACTCAATCCCAGGCTGCTCAGCTACTTCTACTTCATATTTCAGAATGTCAGGTCAGACGCTTACTGCAGAAATACAAAGTTCAAGGTTCAGCTGCATTAGCCCATACGGGTCGTGGCCAAACCAGCAATTCCAGGCTTTCTGAAGAACTCAGACTCAAGTGCCTCAATATTGTTTCTGATCAACTGCATGGTTTCGGACCAACCTTGGCGCATGAAAAGCTTATTCAACAGGAGTTATGGTTCATTCTGACCAAGGCAGTCAGTACTGTAGTCGTGCTTTTAGAGCGCTATTATTGACGAATAACTGTATTCAAAGTATGTCACGCAGTCTTGCGCAGTACACTGCTCATGTTGGGACAATGCAGTGACTGAAAGCTTCTTTCATACATTGAAAGGTCATGTAATCCATGGCAGTGTGTTTGCCACTCGAAAAGAAGCGAATGCTGTCTTGTTTGACTATATCGAGATTTATTACAATCGAATCAGAATACATTCTGCAAATGGCTGGTTAAGTCCTGAAGCCTTTGAACAAAAATATTGTAAGAATTTAGAGGGATCGAATGTCCACAATACTGTCTAGGATCAGATAAAGGATTCTGCATCTGAAAAAAGGCCTTTAGCTTAATTCTGAGCTTCGACTAATGACAAAATATAAGACTTCTACCTCTGAAAATTATAAAAAATCAATTTTTTTGATTTTTAAAGAATGAGGATATAGTATTTGTAAAATTACTTAGCTGCTTAAAACTTAATTCTAATTGGTTAATAGGTGAAAAATGAAATTAGCAGAAGCTCTCTTACTTCGAAGTGATCAACAAAAAAAAATTATTTCACTAAAACAACGTATCAATGCAAATGTATTGGTACAAGATGGTGATAAACCATCTGAAGATCCAAATGAACTACTAAAACAAGTATTTGCTTTAATTCAAGAATTTCAAAAATTAAGTTATGCAATTCATGAAACTAATGCTTTAACAAAATTAAATGATGGTCGTTCTTTACTTGCTTTATTGACTTTGCGTGATGAATTTGTAGAACAGCACAAAACCCTAACTGCAGCAATAAGTAATACATCTCGTGAATCTGATCGTTATAGTACGCGGGAAATAAAGTGGCATAAAGTTATTCCAGTTTCATCACTACAAAAACAAGCTGATGATATTAGTCTTAAATTACGTGATTTAAATGTGGTGATTCAGTCGAGTAATTGGAAAATTGATTTGATTGATGCCTAATAGTCCTTTAGATATAATCAAGTTGAACATACTGGGCGAGTACAAGATCCCTTACTTCCACAACATAGGATTGTAAATAAAGTGTAGTGGCTTGCAAAGCAAGTGGATAAGCTTAAAATTTTAAGTACAAATCAATCCATCACTTGGCATAACTCAAATCTTTGTGCGAACAAAGTTACATGTTACTTATAACTACCATGTACTGACAGTATGTTCACCTCAATTACTAAAAATAAAGAAATGAGCAAGCACCAGCTCAACTACATTTCTATTTTTAATTCGGTTCGGCTTTGTTGCATAACGAGCTGAAAGACAGATTTTGAAAACAGCAGATTCAAATCACAAGTTGAACCGTACCGGGTTCGTCGGAGACTTTTTTATTTAAGTTAGGCCACCTGACCTAACGGGTTAATCTTATCATAGTACATTGCTTCAAACTCAAAAGGCGATACATAGTAAGCGTGCGCTGAACCCCATAGCTATTTTTTAATTTTGGTCGGGTTTCCAGCGGTGCGGCAGCAATTCTTCTATTTGGCTCACTTTATGTGTCGGTAACCTTTTCAGCACATCACTTAAATAGGC